>DATCBL010000362.1:0-5305 GCA_036511875.1 Acidimicrobiales bacterium | reverse complement strand
TCGAGGAGACCACCGAGTCGACGTCCGAGCTCCGGATCCGGACAGGGGTGGGACTCCAGCCGGCGCTGTCCCGCCGTGGCCGCCGCCCGCAACTGATCGGCGCTGGCTTGCATCGCCTCCGCCCCGGCACGAAGGGCATCGGCCGCGTGCCCGGCCGTGGCGATGAGGGCCCGAAAGTCGGGGTTCTCGTCATCAGCCCACAGCTTGAGCGCCGCATGACGTGGGCTCACTGAATAGGGGCTTGGTGGTGCATCTCCGCGGACACACCGCCTCCTCGAATGGCCACACCCACCCTCCCATTGCTTGGGGTGTACTTCAAGGGGCGAGCCCGGCGATCAGCCGCCTGGCCGGGCCGGCAGGCGCACTCGGGACCAAATGTCACGAAACGTTCACCTTGTCCTGGCTCGGCCGGGACCGGTCGAAGCCCGAGTGGACCGGCCGCTGGCGTCGGCGGACCGACAGGCCGCGGTTCTTTTGGGGCGGGCGGGCCCAGGGTCAGGCCCATGGCCACCGCACCCCACCCTGGTTCCGAACCGGAGGGAACGGTGGCCGGACTGCCGCGGGGGACGATGTCCTTTTGAGCCTGCTGAGAGTTGGATGCCGTCATTCAATCAATCAGGTCGGATTACTGGTCTGGGGATCGTTCACTACGCTGCCCGCTTGCATGGCAACCACCGATGACCAAGGGGCGGAGGAGAGCGAGCCGGACGCCCGGTTCACCTATGCCAACGAGCGGACGTTCCTGGCCTGGAACCGAACGGCCCTCGCTCTCATCGCCACGGGAGTCGCCGCCACCCAGCTGCTCCCGGAGTTTCACGTGAACGGGGGACGACGCATCCTGGGCCTCCCCATGATCGCCCTGGGCGCTTTGGTGGCCTTCACCAGCTTCCGCCACTGGAAGTCCAATCAGCGGGCCATGCGGCGTGGCGAGCCCCTACCCCGTTCGCCCATGCCTCTCGTCCTGTCTCTGGGCGTCGGCGCCGTGGCCGTCATCGCGGTGGTCCTGGCGCTCATCGGCTCGTAACGGGACCACCATGGACGGGAACGGCCGGCTCGACGACGATGAGGAAGGTGATCCGGGCCTGGCCCGGGAGCGCACCGATCTGGCCTGGAACCGGTCGGGGCTGGCGGTGGCCGTCACCATCGCCATCATCCTGCGTCGGCTCTGGCCGCTCTCGGGCGACCGGGCCGTCCTGGTGCTGGCCCTGATCGCAGCCGGAGCCACCCTCTGGGTCGTCGCCATGCGCCTCGGACGAAGGGTTCGAAACGGCAGTGGGGGTGCGTTGGGCGACGCCACCTGCCGGGCCCTCACCGCCGGAACGCTCATCCTCGGCGTCGGCGCCTTCATCGTCACGTTTGTCTGAGCGGGCATCTCGGTTCCCGCTCCCGGACCAGACCGTGCGGTGAGGAGCCCTGCTGATCTCGGCAAACGTGAAGGGTGGTCCCTGGGCACCCGGGGGATCAGTTGTAGTCGTCGAGGAGGACCCGGTCGCCCTCGCCGGTCTCGGTGAGGGCGACCTCGAAGCCGTCGACCATCTCGATCTGCTGGAGGGCGTCCACGTGGCCCCGCCCCCCGCCGCTCCACTTGGCCCGGGCCCGCACCTTGGCCTCCTTCAGGTCCGGGGCCACCACCAGGACCACCTCGTGGCCCTCGCCCATCCGGCCACTGTCCAGGGGACCGCCGAGGAAGGCCACGTAGAGATGCACGCCGCGACGTTACCGGCCCCGGCCGTGGGAGCATGGGCCAGCCACCGGTGGTCGACGGTGAAAACCGGTTCCGCCTGTCGATCCGAGCCGATCGGCTCCGTCAATTGGGGGACAGGGGTCGTCGAAGGCACGGCCCCGGAACCAGGAGAGTGCCATGCGCTACATGTTGATCATCCACAACGATCCCGAGCTCCACCCCACGCCGGGCAGCCCGGACTGGGACCAGCTGATGGTGGACTACGCCGAGTTCTCCAAGCAGCTGGTCGAGCGGGGCCACGCCTTCACCGGGGATCCCCTGAACGACCCGAGCACCGCCACCACCGTCCGGGTCCGGGACGGCCAGACGCTCACCACCGACGGCCCCTTCGCCGAGACCAAGGAGTGGATGTCGGGCTACTACGTGGTGGACTTCGACAGCCTCGACCACGCCCTGAAGGCGGCGGCCATGGTCCCCTCGGCCAAGTTCGGCTCGGTCGAGGTCCGTCCCGTGGCGGAGATGTAGCCCTGGCCCATGACGGTGACCCCGGTCGGCCCGACCCGGTGGAGGCGGCCCTCGAGGCCGTCTACCGGGCCGACCGGGACCGGGTGCTGGCTCGCCTGATCGGGATCCTCGGGGAGTTCGACCTGGCCGAGGAGGCGCTGCAGGACGCCTGGGTGGCCGCGGTCTCCTCGTGGCCCACCACCGGGGTGCCGGACAACCCCGGCGGGTGGTTGGTGACCACGGCCCGACGCAAGGCGGTCGACCGGTTGCGCAGTGCGTCGGCCTCGGCCCGACGCCAACGGGCCTGGGGCGAGCTGGCCATCACCTGGGACCTCGGGGACGGGTCGGGCCCCATCCCCGACGACCGGCTGTCGCTGATCTTCACATGCTGCCATCCGGCCCTCAGCCTCGAGGCCCAGGTGGCCCTGACCCTGCGGTCCCTCGGCGGCCTGTCCACCGAGGAGGTGGCCAAGGCCTTCCTCAGCTCCGAGACGGCCCTGGCCCAACGGGTGGTCCGGGCCAAGGGCAAGATCCGCCAGGCGGGCATCGCCTACCGGGTCCCGTCCTCGGCGGAGCTGCCCGGTCGGCTGGGGGCGGTGCTGGCCGTGCTGTACCTGGTCTTCAACGCCGGCTACCTCCCGCCGTCGGGGGCGGCCCTGGTCAACGTGGATCTGTGTGCCGAGGCCCTGCGCCTGTGCCAGGTGGTCATCACGTTGATGCCCGACCAGTCCGAGCCCCTGGCCCTGGCGGCCATGATGCGGTTCCAGCACGCCCGGCGCGAGGCCCGGGTCGACGCCGAGGGGGTGCCGGTGACCCTGGAGGAGCAGGACCGCCGGCGCTGGGACGGGGCCGAGGTGGCCGCCGGCCTCGAGCTGCTGGACCGGGCCCGCGCCATGGAACCGGTCGGTCCCTACGGGCTGAAGGCGTCCATCGCCGCGCTGCACGTGGCCGCCCCGCGGCCCGACCTCACCGACTGGGCCGCCATCGTCGCCCTCTACGACCGGTTGCTGGCGTGGGAGCCCACCGCGGTGGTCCGCCTCAACCGTGCCGTGGCCGTGGCCATGGCCGTCTCGCCGGCCGACGGCCTGGCCCTGGTGGACGACCCGGTCCTGGCCCGTGAGCTCGACGGCTACCACCTCTATGCCGCCACCCGGGCCGACCTGTTGCGCCGGTTGGGACGGGTGGGGGAGGCGGCCGCCTCCTACCGGGTGGCCCGGGGCCAGACCAACAACCGGGCCGAGCACAAGTTCATCGACCGTCGCCTGCGACAGCTCGAGGAGCCCACAGCCGGCCCACCGGGCTGACCCCGGCGGAGTCGGATGGCTATCCGTCGGAGTCCGGACCGGTGGCCGCCGCGCTGAGCTGGGAGGCCTTGGGCGTGCCGGTGAGGGTGGTCTTCGGGTGAACCGGCAGGATCACCGGTGAGCGAGGGGTCTGGTCGAAGTCGAAGTCGTTGGCCAGATTGCCGAGGATCTTCTCGTTCTCGCGCACGTCGGGCCTCGGGTCGGGACGTCCGTCGGTGGCCGGGTCGATGCGCTGCCCACCGAGGAAGTCGTCCTCGATGAACTTGTCGTAGGCGTCGAAGCTCAGGGTCTGGTGGTCGACATAACCGGGCTTGGCATAGGGGCTGATGGTGATGCCCGGGACCCGGAGCCCGTAGCCGTTCTGGTCCACGGTCGGCGGCACCACGTGGTCGTAGAAGCCCCCCCAGTCGTCCCAGGCCAGGAAGATGGCCGTCGAGTCCCAGTCCGGGCTGTGCATGACCGCGTTGATGAGGCTGGTCACGTAGCTCTGGCCAAAGCTGACCGGGGCCGGCGGGTGCTCGCTCACCTCGCCGGAGGGCACCACCCAGGACACCGCGGGCAGCGTGCCCGACTTGGCCTGGGCGTAGAACTTGTCGACGTCCTGGATGTTCCCGAGCTGGTGGTCGTTCTGGACCGTGTTGAACCAGGGCAGGGGGTTCCAGATCCCCGGCGTGTTGGCGTTCTGGGCCACCGGGGCGCAGGTCTCGGCGGCGTCGTTCTCGCAGTCGGGCTCGGTCCCGCTGACCACGTAGTAGCCCCAGCTCACGTGGTCCTTGTGGAGGAGGTAGGTCAGGTCGGTCCAGGCGTAGATGGGCTGGCTCCCGCCGGTGGTCTTCGTGACGCCAAGCTTGTTGGTCTTGGCCGCGTTCTTCGGACCGGCCTGGCCGCCAAGGACTGCAGGAGCGTTTGCAGGCCGCTCGGCCGGCTTGGTCTGCAGCGCGTTGACACAGCTCGACGGGTTGTCCTCCTTCGTGCAGTACGCCGACCACTCGGAGACCAGGAACAGGTGGGACGGCAGGCTCCATGAGGCGTTGGGCTCGAACATGTGGTCCTGGAGGACGAAGTCCTTGGCGTAGGTCCAGTAGTTGGGGATGTCGCTTTCGGTGTGGTACCCCATGACGTCCGGCGTGGCCGAGTTGGTGCAGGCCGGATCGGTCGGGTCGAGGCACCCCTTCCGGCCGGACTCGGCCTGCCCGATGAATCCGTCCATCTTGCCGCCGTTGACATCGGCGGTGGCGTTGGGCGCCGAGTGGGGGCCGCCTCCGTTCACGTCGGCATGGTCCACGTAGGGGGCCACGCAGGCACCGGTGGACGGGTCAGGGACGCACACCGTCGGCTGGCCGTTCTCCATCGGGATGCCGTCGGCCCCGGGGAAGGACCCGAAGTAGGAGTCGAACGAACGGTTCTCCTGCTGGATGACGATCACGTGCTTGATCTTGTGGATCCCCGCCGCGACCAGATAGGTGCCTTTGGGCCCGCCCGACACCCGCTCGGCGGCCGGGGCCGACGAGGAGCCACCGCCGCACGCGCTGGCCACGAGCGTCAGCGCCACCAGGGCGACCACGGTGACGACCAGCGGAGGGACCGCCGGCGAGCGACCGGGCCGAGATGAGGGCGGACCCATGCCTCAAGTATGGGAACGGACCACTAGATTGTCAACCATGGTTGGCAGTTGGGCCGGCAGCCCGAGGTGAGGTCGGTGGGCGGGAGCCGCGGGCCCGGGTCGGCCGAGCCGAGGAGGCTGGGCGCGGCCCTGCGCCGGCGGCCCTCGGCCAGCAGCGGCCGGGCGGTGGCGGTCACCGCCACCGCCAAG
>DATCBL010000361.1:0-3389 GCA_036511875.1 Acidimicrobiales bacterium | reverse complement strand
CCCGCCGGTACCGGGAAGTCCGGCAGCCGCGGGGCCACCAGGCGCAGGTCGAAGGCGCAGGCCAGACCCAGCTCCCCGGCGCGGGCGACCACGCCGGGCCAGCGGGCGAACCGACGGAGCTGCTCGGCCGGCCCGCGCAGGCAGGCCGAGGGAGCCGAAGGGAGCCAGCCCTCCAGCTCGGCCAGCGGCCGCCGGGCCCTGATGGCGGCCAACGTGGTGGCCAAGCGGAACCCGGCCGGCGTGGCGTAGTGCACGTTGTTGGTGGCCACCGCATCGACCCCCCACTCGGCGGCCAGCAGCGCCAGCGCGTCGTTGCGGGCCGTATCGAGTGGGTCCCCGTGGTCCCAGAGCTCGACGGCCACGTTGGGGCGCCCGAACCGCTCGATCAGTCGCCCTACCTCTTCCGAAGCCGCCCGGGGGCCGGCCTCCACCAGCGCGGCGGGGACCGCCCCCTTGCGGCATCCGGTGAGCACCAACCAATGGCCTCCGGCTGACGCGGCGAGCGCGTCCAGGGTGAAGACGGGCTGCCCCTTCACCCCCCCTTCGAGGTGGGCTTCGGCCAAGACCCTCGACAGGCGGGCGTAGCCCTCGGGATCACGGGCCAGCACGACAAGATGTGTCCCGCGCGGATCGGGCTCACCGGTGCGGAGCCCGGCCGGCGCCAGCGTGACCTCGGTGCCGAAGACCGTCGGCAGGCCCAGGGCCCGAGCCGCTTCGGCGAAGCGCACCACCCCGTAGAAACCGTGATGATCGGTCAGCGCCAAGGCGGCCAAGCCCAGCCGGTGCGCCTCGGCCGCCAGCTCCTCGGGGTCACTACTGCCGTCGAGAAAACTGAACCCGGAGTGCGCGTGCAGCTCGGCGTAGGTCTCGACCTCAGTCATAGAGCGCCTCCACCCACCACTGGGTCCGTTCGTTGTAGAGCAGTCGGGCCGTCCCGTCCGCCATCACCACCTGCAAGCGCGCCCGACGCCGACGTACCGACCACCAGCGTTCGGTGACCGGCCACGGTCCGGCCCAGGCCACCACCGGTTGCCACGGACCACCTTCGACCGAGAGCCGATCCACTTCAGCCTCGAGCAATCCCCGCCCGCTCACCACCACGGCGCGACCGGTGGCGTCGACCATCTCGGCCCGCTGTGGCACACCGAGCACACGGGTGGGGGAAGGAGCCGGCAACCGTCCCGGCCAGGGGGCGCCGCCCGCCGCGGGCCCTTCGGCCTCCGGGCTCCCCCACGGCACCAACGCCGCCTGCTCGGACGGATCCCGGCCGCCCCGTAACCGGCCCACCAGCACGGCATCGACTCCCAGCCGCTCCTGCACCCGGGCGAAGGAAAGGGCCGCCCGGGTCTCCGCCGCCGATGCGCCACCGAAGAACCCGGGCTGGAAGGGAGGCGGCTCGGACCCCTGGTCGGGATCCTCCCCCCGGGCCACCCGCAATCGACGGTCAATGGCCCGATCGCGCACGCCGGCCAGCTCCCCGCTCTCGCCCCGGCACAGGCGGTGACAGGCCGCGGCATCGGCGCCGAAACGATCCGAGACGTGGGGGGCGGGCAGGGCGCCGAACTGCCCCAACGTGGTGACCCCGAGTCGCTGCAGGGTGACGGCCAGCTCGGGCCGGGCCAGGGTGGCCACCGACCAGGGAGCCAGGAACTGGGCCACCTCCCCCGCCGGGACGATCAGCTGTGATCGGGCGGCCAGAATCGCGGCGAAGAGCCCGTCGGCCACGCCGACGGAGGCATCTTCCTCCACCGCTTCGACCAGGTGCCGCACCACCATCTCCTCACCACCGAAGAAGCGGGCCGGTCCGCGCGCGGGCAGGGCACACACCCCGAGCCGGATCGGGTGCACCCAGGGACAGATCTCCCCGGCCCGGGCGACCACCTGGACGAATCGCCGGGCCTCTTCCCCGCGCCCCCCCTCCTGCTGGAGGAGGGGGCACCAGATGACGACCAACCGTTCCAACTCCATTGCTGCTCCACTCAGGCCGCCTTGGGCCCATTGTCGGGACCGGCCCGGACAGACCCGTCCTCTCCCTTCGCCGTCTTCGCCGCCGCCGCCACCACACCCGAGTCGGCCGGAAGCCAGAGCGTGCATTCGGCGTCCCGGCCGGCCGATCGTCGTCCACTGACCCGTACCTCGGCCCGCCTCCTCTGCAGGTGACCGTGGCCCTGGCCGATCCCCTGCCATTCGACGTCCCCGACGGTCAGGGCCAGGTCCCCGCCCTGGGGCCAGTCGCTGACCCGCTCGACCAGCACCACCAGCGCCGCCTGACGGTCACGAGCCCGGGCGGCCAGGTGCCGAGCTACCGTCCCGCGGGCCCGGCCGGGTGGGCGGACCAGAACGACGTCGACACCGGGGAGAAGATCCCCCGCGGCCTCGGCCCACCCGCGGCCGGGGTGCGGCACGAAGACCACGCGACGCAGATCGATACCGAGCTCGGCCGCCGCGACGACCCCCGGATCGGGCAAACCGACCGCGGCGCACCAGCTCCCGGCCTGCGACGCCGCGGCCAGGAGGGCCAAGGCCAACGTGGTGGCACCATGACCCGGTTCCCCCGCCACCGTGGTCGTCGTCCCCCGCCGCAGCGCCCCATCGGGGAAGAGCGGGACCAAGGGCGCCGGCACCGGGAGGAGCCGGCCGGCCACCGGGGTGGTCGGCCGGACCCGATCGGCCAGGCCGGCCGGAACTTCCCGGGAGCGAAGCGGCGCACTCTTCTCGACGGGCTTCTCGGTGGGGATCTCGGTGGGGAAAGCGAACATATGTTCGTACACTACCGACAACGTGCTCACTCTGCCCAGAGAGACAAAAGACCTGTTCAGAGGCGCTCACCCTCCCTGAAGGCCCCCGGTGGAAGCGCACTGCCACAGGTGCGGTGCCACAATGCAGCCCTCATGTGCGGACGCTTTGCCCTCTTCACCCCTCCCGTGCGCCTGGCCCGCTACTTCCAGGCCACCCTGGGCGATGACGTCGACCCCGAGCAGCCCCCGAGTTGGAACGTGGCCCCCACCACGCCGGTGCTCGCCGTCAGGGCGCACCGCCCGGCCGCCGACGGTCCCCTGGAGCGAACGCTCACGGTGTTGCGCTGGGGGCTCATCCCCTCATGGGCCAAAGACCCCTCCGCCGGCAGCCGCCTGTTCAATGCCCGCGCCGAGTCCGTGACCAACCGGCCATCCTTCAGCTCGGCCTTCGCGTCCCGTCGCGTCATCATCCCGGCCGACGGCTTCTACGAATGGCGCAAGCTCAACAGCGGCGCCAAGCAACCGCACTTCTTCACCCGCGCCGACGGCGAGCCCCTGGCCATGGCCGGCGTGGCCGAGTCGTGGTGGGACAAGCAGGCGCCGGACGATACGCCTCCCATCCGTTCCTGCACCATCATCACCACATCCGCC
>DATCBL010000360.1:0-2358 GCA_036511875.1 Acidimicrobiales bacterium | reverse complement strand
CCGGCTACGGCAAGCGGACCAAGCTGGAGCGCTTCAACCGCCAGGCCCGGGGCGGCCAGGGGGTGCGCGGCATCCGACTGACCGGCAAGCGGGGCTCGGTGGTGGCGGCCTTCATGATCGCTCTGGACGAGGAGATCCTGCTGGTCTCCTCCGGCGGTGTCGTGATCCGGACGGCGGCCCGCGAGATCGCCTCCCAGGGCCGCGACGCCACCGGTGTCCGGGTCATGAACCTCGACGAGGGCCAGTCGGTCGCCGCGGTGGCCCGGGTGACGGCGGAGAACGAGGAAGAGGAGTAGCGGCCGGGTCTCTTCGAGGGAGCCGGGGAACGAGTCTCCGAGAGGGACTCAGCCGCTGGCGATGAAGGTCATGGTGAAGGGCGCCCCGGCCGGGCTGTACGAGGTCAGGGGCCGGAGGCCCGAGAAGACCTGGAAGTGGGCGGCCAGGCTCCCCGTCTCGATGGTCGTGGTCCCGTTGACGGCGAAGATGTGGCTCTGGCCACCGGGAATGACCTGGGAGAACACGGGAACCTGACTACCCGAGTTGGTGACCTGGACCCAGCTCGGATTGGCGTTGGTGACCACCGCCACCCCGAACGAGGACGCCGCGACCTGGAGGGTGCCACCGTTCTTGAGGGCGTTGGTCGACACGGTGTACTTCGGCAGGCCCGTGGACGGCTTGTGGCCCGACCGGTTCGTGGTGCCGGTGGTGACGCCGGTGTCCTTCTTGGCCGTGTTGATCAGGGTGGAGGTCTCGCTGCGGGCCGAGTGGATCCACCGGGAGAGCTGGTTGTGCAGGCCCAGACCGACGCCGGCCGCTACGACCAGAAGCGCCACCACCGCGACCAGGATCTTGAGGTAGGTCGGAGGGCCCTGGCGGACGGCCGACACCTGGCCCGTCTCGAAGATGGGCACCGGCCGCGTGTCGTTGATCGACAGCGGACCGACCGCCCCGATCACCCCGGTGATCAGCGCCTCGTTGACCCCCGTGCTGTCGGCGCCGAAGGCCGAGCCGTAGTCGCCGGAGGGGGAGTGCCCCCCGGCCGGGGCCGAGGAGACCGACACCACCGGGACGACGCCGGTGTCGCCGTGGCGCGCCGCGGCCTCGGCACTGGGCCAGCGGTCCAACACCGTCAGGACATAGGCGTCGCCGGGCAGGCCGAGCGAGTCGGCGTAGGTCCGCAGGGCCCGCAGGGTCTCGATGCGGTCCGGCATGCGGGCGACGGTGCCGCTCTCCAGGGCCTCGAGCTCGGACGAGGCCACCCCCACCCGGATGGCCGCCTCGGGCAGCGACAGGCCGGCCTGCGTGCGGGCATGGAGCAGCGCTCGCCCGATGTCCGGGACGGAGTCCGATATCACCTGGGCCTCACCGCTGGCGGGGTTTGCGCCACGACCGAGCACCACGCACCCCTTCTCTTCGACGGATGACACCGAGATTGTACCTGGTACCCGGCCTTTCCTGGCTGCGCGGCCCCAGGCACCGGGGCTGCGGACACCCCGGTTGATCAGTTGGGTGAGATCGGTCAGAAGAAGTGGAAGGACGTCACGGGCCAGACCCGGACGTCGACCTTGCCCACGATGAGCGACCGGGAGATCGGGCCCCAGTACCGGCTGTCACAGGACTCGGTGCGATTGTCGCCCATCATGAAGTAGTGGTTGGCCGGGATCACGTAGGGCTTGGTCAGGTTGTAGGGCGTGCCCGCCGGACCGGCCTCGGTCGTGCCCTGGACCGACGACGGAAGCCAGGTCTCGGGCAGGGCCTTCCCGTCAATGTCGACGTGGCCGTGGGTCAGCGAGATGGTCTCTCCGGGCAGCCCGACCACCCGCTTGACCAAATCGTTGACCTCGGCCCCGCCGCAGTTCTCGGCCGGCGGGCGGGAGAAGACCACGATGTCGCCGCGACCGACGCCGTGGAGGTGGTAGCTGAGCTTGTTGACCAGGATGCGGTCGCCGATCTGCAGGGTCGGCTCCATGGAGCCCGAGGGGATGAAGAACGTCTGCACCACGAAGACGCGCAGCAGGAGCGCCACCACGAGGGCCACCAGCACCACGACGACGATCTCGCGCAGCCAATGGGAGCGGGGCGCGGTGTGCGCGCCCGGGGGACCAGCGCGCCCATCACCGGTCCCGCCCGCCCGTGATGGGCCGGCGGGCGAAGGGTCCTCGGCGACCAGCGCCGGGTCGGTCATGTCGGGCGTCACGGTAGGGGGGAAGGCTACTCGCGCGGTCCGGTGCCGAGAGCGTCGCTCGGTGGGGGTGGGGGCCCGTCCGAGCCGGCTCAGACGGCGGCCGGAACGACCGACGCCGTGTCGCGGCCCGAATGGAGCAGGGACCCGGGGACCGCACCGGTGGGCGTCCCCTC
>DATCBL010000359.1:0-3460 GCA_036511875.1 Acidimicrobiales bacterium | reverse complement strand
ATGCCGAAGGGGATCATCCGCTCGTCGTTCTTCGCCCCCTGGCAGGAGGCGGCCGGGCTCACCCCGGCGCCGGCGTTCTTCGCCCTCCGGGCCCAGCGGCTGCTGGCCGAGGCCGGCCTGACCGAGGACCACCTGGCCCAGGTGGTGGTCAAGAACCGGGGCCACGGGGTGGCCAACCCCGACGCCATGTTCCGCAAGGCCGTCACCGCCGAGGAGGTCCTGGCCTCGCGCCTGATCTGCGAGCCGCTCCGCCTGTTCATGCTGTGCTCGCCGAACGAGGGCGCCGCCGCCGTCGTCCTCGAGGGTCGGGGTGACGGCATCGGCGTGGCCGGCATCTCGCTCCGCTCCCACCTGCCCGGCAGCGTCCTCGGGGAGGACTCGCCGCTCTCCGGGATCGACGACGGCGCCGTGACCCCGCCGACCACCCTGGCCGCCCAGGACGCCTACGCCCAGGCCGGGCTGGGCCCCGCTGACGTCGACGTCGTGGAGTGCCAGGACACCGACGCCGCCCGCGAGCTGCTGGCCTGGGCCGAGCTCGGGCTGTGCCCGCCGGGCGACCAGGCCCGCGTCCTGGCCGACGGTGACGCGCGGGTCGGCGGCCGCCGCCCGGTGAATCCCTCGGGGGGGCTGCTGTCCAAGGGCGAGCCGCTCGGGGCCTCGGCCCTGGGCCAGGTGGTCGAGCTGGTGCGCCAGCTGCGCGGCGAGGCCGGCGACCGGCAGGTGGCCGGGGCCCGGGTGGCCCTGGCCCACGTGATCGGACGGGGCGCCAACGCCTGCGTCACCGTGCTGGCGGCCTGATGGCGGCGACCCGCTCCCCCGGCCGGGACCTCACCGTGCTGGCCGTGCCCTTCTACTTCGGGAGCATGGCCGTCGAGTACGTCTGGCTGCGGCGGAGGGCTCGACGCCTCGGACCGTCCGCCGGCAAGTACGAGCGGCGCGACACCCTGGCCAGCCTGGCCATGGGGACGGGGAGTCTGGTGGCCCCGTTCGTGATCCCGCCCATCCTGCGCCCGTTCTCCCTCCGTCGTGGGCGCTCGGGCCGGGCCGTCGTGGCCGTGGTGGTCGGTGCCGCCGCGGTGACCACCGTGGCCGACCGGGTGGTGCGGCGCTCCACCGACCCCGGTCCGGGCCGGATGAGCGAGCCGATGGCGGCGGGGGGACCGAGACCGCCCCGGCCCGGCCGGCCGCGCCGGGGCCGACCGCGGAGCGGGCCCGCCGGGTGGCCGCGGTGGGAGGGGTGGCCACCCTGACCCTGGCCGGCGTGGCCCTGGCCAGCACCTGGGCCGAGCGCACCTCGCCCGAACGGCTGTGGAAGCGGCATCGCCTCCTCCCCGACCTGGGCCGGGGACCCCTGGCCGTGGCCCTGGCCATCGCCGGGTGGGACTTCATCTACTACTGGAACCACCGGTTCATGCACGAGAGCCGCCACCTGTGGGCCATTCACGTGGTGCACCACTCCAGCGAGCGCTACAACCTGTCCACGGCCCTGCGCCAACCGGTGGCCGACACCCTCGGCACCTCGGTGCCCTACGGCCTGCTGTGCCTGGCCGGGATCTCCCCCGACCTGGTGGCCACGGCCCGCGGGGTCAACCTGCTCTACCAGTTCTGGATCCACACCGAGACCATCGGCGAGCTGGGCCCGACCGAGGCCGTGCTCAACACCCCCTCCCACCACCGGGTGCACCACGGCTCGAACGCCCGGTACCTCGACCGCAACCACGGCAGCATCCTCATCGTGTGGGACCGGCTGTTCGGGACGTTCCAGCGCCGGGACGAGCCGGTGGTCTACGGGCTGACCAAGGACATCAAGACCTTCAACCCGGGCCGGATCGCCGCCCACGAGTTCGCCGCCATGGTCCACGACGTGGCCGAGTCGCGGGGATGGGTCGAGCGCATCTCCCACCTGGTCCGGGGACCGGGGTGGGGGGCCAAGCAGGCCGCGAAGTCCGCCCCGGCCGAGACCACGGCCGCCGCCTGACCCCGACCCGGGACCCGGCCGGCCGACGCCCGGCCTGCCGGATCCTCAGGCGTTGTGCTCCTTGCTCTTCTCGTGCAGCTTCTTGAGCGAGTGCACCAGCGAGGCCTCGATGAGCTTGTCGTTGTCCTTGGAGATGAAATGGTGGACCCGCTTCTCCAGGAGGACCCGCATCACCGGGTTGAACACCTCGTAGGTCTCGCGGAAGTAGACCCGGGTCCGGCCGTCCCCGAGGTCCTCCAGCCGGGTCAGGCCCGAGGCCCGGGACCACAGGGGCTTGCCCACCGCGTCGTAGCGCCACGACACCGGACGCTGGGCCTCGGTGATCCACTCCCAGGACTGGGCTCTCCCCTTGGACAGGAGGTACTTGGGGACGGGGAAGTGGCAGTGGCGGACCAGGCCGTTCCCCGCCTCGTCCCCCGGGTGGTAGATCTCGATCTTCACCGTGTCGGTCTCGATGCCCACCCGGGTCCGCTTCCAGATCACGTCCCACACCTCGTCGGGCGTCCCTTCCACCACGAAGTCGAAATTGTGGATCTGCACGTCGGTGCCTCCGTTCTCTCCTGGGTCCGGCTCGCTCGGGCAACCGGCTCGGTGCGTCGTCGTCGGGGCGGCCGGTCATCGGCCTCCCCCTCGCTCTCCACCCGGGCTCACCGGCCCGGGACGACCTCCCCGGTGGCCTTCTCCTCGGTGACCACGCCCGAGGCCAGCCGGGACTTGACCACCTTGCCGCCGGCGTTCCTCGGCAGCTCGGCCACCACGTGGACCCGGCGGGGCACCTTGTAGCCGGCCAGCCGGCCGCCGGCGAAGGCGGTGAGCTCCTCGGTGGTGAGGCCCGAGCCGGGCCGCAGGACCACGTACGCCACCACGTCCTCGCCGAGCACCTCGTGGGGGACCCCGACCGCGGCCGCCTCGATCACCGCCGGGTGGGCGTGCAGGGCGGCCTCGACGTCGTCGGCGTAGACGTTCATCCCGCCGCGGACGATCATCTCCTTCTTGCGGCCCACGATGAAGAGGTAGCCGTCGGCGTCGAGGTACCCGAGGTCGCCGGTGTGCAGCCACCCGCCCTCCCACAGGCGGGCCGTGGCCTCGGGGTCCTTGTAGTACTCGCGGTGGCCCTCCGGGTTCTTGGTGTGGACCTCGCCCACCTCGCCCACCGCGCAGGGCCGGCCGTCGTCGTCCACGATGCGGACCTCGACCGGCGGGGTCGGTCGCCCCACCGCCCCCGGGCGGGTCCGGGCCCCCTCCGGGTCCATGGTGAAGGTGGCGTGCCCCCCTTCGGTCATGCCGTAGCTGTTGAGGACGGCGGCGCCGGGCAGCTTGGCCTGCAGGCGCCGGACCGTCTCCGGGGCCAGGGGTGCGCTCCCCAGCACCAGCAGGCGGAGGCTGGTCAGGTCGGCCGATTCGAACCCGGCGTGGTGGATGATCAGCTGAGCCATGGCCGGGACCACGAAGGCGCACGGCGGTCGCTCCCGCTCCACGATG
>DATCBL010000358.1:0-2002 GCA_036511875.1 Acidimicrobiales bacterium | reverse complement strand
CGATGCCCAGCATCAACATGGTGATGCCGACGATCCAGTTGAGCTCGCGGGGCTTGCGGAACGCACCGGTGAAGAAGATCCGGGCCATGTGCACGGCGATCGAACCCAGGAAGACGTCGGCGGCCCAGTGGTGGGTCTGGCGGATGAGGAGCCCCGACTTCACGTCGAAGGACAGGCCGACGCTCGACGAGTATGCCTCGGACACCCGCTGGCCCCGGAGGGGGATGTAGGAGCCGTGGTAGACGACTTCGTGGGCCGAGGGGATGTAGTAGAGGGAGAGGAACACCCCGGTGGCCAACAGGACGACGAAGGAGTAGAGGGCGATCTCCCCGAGCATGAACGACCAGTGGTCGGGGAAGATCTTGTCCAGGAAGGTGCGGCCACCCTTGGCCACCCCGAGCCGGTCGTCGACCCACCGCAGCGACTTGTCGATGGTCTTGTCGATCATCCTCGCTCCCAGAATCCGGGGCCGACCGCCTGGTCGAAGGTCCCGTTGGCCCGGAGGTACCCGGCGGCGTCCACGGTGATCGGCAGCTGGGGCAGCGGGCGGGGGGCCGGCCCGAACTCGGGGATCGCCCCGGAGAGCACGTTGAAGATCGACTGGTGGCAGGGGCAGACCAGCTGCTGGGTCTGCTCCTGGTACAGCCCGACCGGGCAGCCCAGGTGGGTGCACATCTTGGAGTAGGCCACATACCCGGCCACCCCCCAGTCGGTGCGCCCCGGGGGGGCCAGGGGCTGGAGCTCCTCGGACAGGCGGATCAGGATGACCTGGTCGGCCGAGGTGCCGGCGAAGCCCCGGGGGAAGACGGTCAGCACCCCGCCGACGTCGAGGTCGCCGACGGTGACCGTGCGTCCGTCCACGGTGACCAGCTGGCTGCCCTTCACCCAGTTGGTGGTGTACAGCGAGGTGGCCGTGGCTCCGGTGGGATCCTCGGACTTGGCCGGCTTGGGCCCGAGCGAGCGCAGCAGCGGGAACAGCAGCACGACCCCCATGGCAGTGGAGCCCAGGGCGAACAGAGTGCCGAGCAGCTTGCGGCGCCGAACCACCATGCCGCCCCGCTCGGTGATGGCCGCGGTCATGGCCTCCCGCTCGGCCTCGGTGGAGTGGAACTCGTGGCGCTCCTCGACGAAGGGTCCCTGGGGCATCAGGTACTTCCCCCAGGCCGTCACGCCGAAGCCCAGGGCCAGCAGGCCCACGCCGAGGGTGATGGCCTCCCACTGGGTGTTGGCCGCCACCCAGTAGGCCACCCCGAACCCGATGAAGCCGAGGAAGCCGATCACCATGGCGACGGCCGCCACCGCCTGGGCCGCCTGGGGGTGCTTGGCGTAGGGGAGGAGATGGGGGTCGTCGAGGGCGGCCGGCGGGAGCGGCCCCTCGAGACGGGGGGACTC
The DNA here is from genome assembly GCA_036511875.1 of Acidimicrobiales bacterium. Classification (GTDB taxonomy): domain Bacteria; phylum Actinomycetota; class Acidimicrobiia; order Acidimicrobiales; family RAAP-2; genus Bog-756. The sequence continues at coordinate 610 of DATCBL010000358.1, read as the reverse complement.
GTCGCTCACGTGCGGTCTCCGATCCAGAAGCAGACGAGCATCAGCACGCCCACTCCCACCAACAGGCCCACGAAGCCCTCGCCCACCGGGCCGATGCCCCCGAGGCCGACCCCGCCGGCGTTGTCGGGGTGCTCGATGACCCCGCTCACGTAGGCGGCGATGTCGCGGGCCTCGGTGTTGGTGATGTTGCCCGCGCTGAAGTGGGGCATGTTGCCCGGACCCGAGCGGATGGCCTCCACGATCTGGGTGTTGGTGGCCAGGTGGAGGCTGGGGGCGTAGGCCCCGTCGGCCAGGGCGTCGCCGGCCCCGGTGATGGTGTGGCAGGCCGCGCAGTTGAGGGTGAACAGGGTGTTCCCGGACTCCAGATCGGCCTCGTTGGTGTTGACCACCGGGACCTGCACGCCCTCACCGGGGGTCAGGGACTGGACCCAGGCCGAGATCTCCAGGGTCTGGAGCCGGTTGAACCGGGGCGGCTTGCGGGTGGCCTGGATGCTGGAGTTGGCCAGGGGCATCCGCCCGGTCGACACCCAGAAGTCGATGGTCCCCGCCCCGAGGCCCTGGAGGTTGGGGCCCCGGGTGGTGCCGAGGGCCTCGGCGCCGTGGCAGGTCG
>DATCBL010000357.1:0-2096 GCA_036511875.1 Acidimicrobiales bacterium | reverse complement strand
GATGGTGGCGCGTGACCGCCTTCCAGCCGTCGTCGTACAGCGCCCGGTGGCCCATCATCTCGAAGTACTGCACCCGCTTCCGGCCGGGCTCGTCGGGGCCGGCGAAGGTGTACTGCAGGGAGACGCCCGACACCGGGATCTGCTCGTACCCCCGGTAGGTGTCGGGGGGGTCGATCCCGAGGGTCTCGTAGATGGTCGGGGCCAGGTCGCTCACGTGGTGGAACTGGTGGCGGAGGGCCCCGCCCCCGGGGATGCGATCGGGCCAGTGCACGATCAGTGGGACGTGGACCCCGCCCTCGTGGGTGTTCTGCTTGTACCACTTGAACGGGGTGTTGCCGGCCTGGGCCCACCCCCACGGATAGTTGGCGTGGCTGTGCGGCCCCCCGATGTCGTCGATCCGCTCCACGGCCTCGTCCGGGGTCTCGACCAGCATGTTGAAGTACTTCATCTCGTGCATCACCCCGAACGGGCCGCCCTCCTGGCTGGCCCCGTTGTCGGACAGCAGCAGGAACAGGGTGTTGTCCAGCTGGCCCAGGTGCTCGAGGGCGGCCACGAAGCGACCGATCTGGTCGTCGGTGTGCTCGAGGAAGGCGGCGAAGGCCTCCTGGAGCCGGGCGGCCAACCGCTTCTGGTTCTCGGGCAGCGTGTCCCACGCCTCGACCCCCGGGTTCCGGGGAGCCAACTGCGTACCGGGGGGGAGCAGTCCCATCTCCTGCTGGCGCGAGAACCACCGCTGGCGGGCCTCGTCCCATCCGTCGTCGAACCGGCCGCGGTACCTCTCGAGGTAGGAGGCGGGGGCCTGGTGGGGGGCGTGCATGGCCCCGAAGGCCAGATAGGTGAGGAACGGCCGGTCGGGGCGGATGGACGTGGTGTCGTGGATGAAGCCGATGGCGTGGTCGACCAGGTCCTCGCTCAGGTGGTAGCCCTGCTCGGCGGTGGCCGGGGGCTCGATGGTGTGGTTGTCGTAGACCAGCTCCGGATGGAACTGGTCGGTCTCACCCTCGAGGAAGCCGTAGAACCGGTCGAACCCCCGTTGGCAGGGCCACTGGTCGTAGGGCCCGGCCGCCGAGGCGTTCTCCATGGCGCACAGGTGCCACTTGCCCACCGCGAAGGTGGCGTATCCCTCGTCCCGGAGGACCTCGGCCACGGTGGCGGCGTGGTTGGTGACGTGACCGCGCATGTGGGGGTAGCCGCTGTCGAAGTTGGAGATCGATCGCATCCCGACCGTGTGGTGGTTGCGACCGGTCAGCAGCGAGGCCCGGGTGGGCGAGCACAGGGGGGTGACGTGGAAGTTGGTGTACCGCAGCCCGTGGGCGGCCAGCCGGTCGATGTTCGGGGTGGCGAGGTCGGAACCGTAGCAGCCGAGGTGGGAGAAGCCGGTGTCGTCGAGGAGCACGATCACCACGTTGGGCGCGTCTTCACCCGGGTGCTTCGGGCTCGGCCACCACGGCGTGGATTCCGCCTGGGTGCGCCCGATGACCCCGTCGAAGTGGTCGTAGTTCGTCATGTCGGGTCCCTCGCTGGGGTGGAGAGGGGCGGTTGGGTCGGTGACCCGGGCGCCGGGGAATGTTCTGTCACCCGCTGTGACGCTACCGGCGGGCCCGTTCCTGTGTCGATGGCTCCGGTGGCCGTCGAACCGTGGGCAGGAGGGTGGGCTCCGGACGGTAGATTCGGGACGTCCTCCGGCCGACTCGGGAGAGGTGCGCAGTGACCATGGTTTCCGGCAACCGACTCCCCGTGCCCTCGCCGGAGTCCGCCCCGGTGGTGGTGGAACCGCCCGGCGCCGGGCCGGGCTACTGGGCCGGGGCCCCGAGCGCGGCCCTGGGGCCCGACGGCACGTTCTGGCTGGCCTACCGGTTGCGACGACCCGTGGGCGCTGGTCGGGGCTACGCCAACGTGGTGGCCCGGTCGTCGGACGGTGAGCAGTTCGAGACGGTGACGGTCCTGGCCCGCGACGAGTTCGGCTGCGACTCCCTTGAGCGGCCGGCGCTGGTGGCCCTGGGAGACGGCACCTGGCGCCTCTATGTGAGCTGTGCCAGCCCGGGGACGCCCCACTGGCGGGTGGACGCCCTCGACGCCGACCACCCTTCGACCTT
>DATCBL010000356.1:0-3380 GCA_036511875.1 Acidimicrobiales bacterium | reverse complement strand
GGATGTGCCGGCCATGACCAGCCTCTCCTCTGTCTTCAAGGCCTACGACATCCGGGGGCTGGTGCCCGAGCAGCTGAACGCCGATCAGTTCCGGGCCATCGGCATGGCCGTGGCCCGCTTCACCGGGGGCCCGAAGCTGCTGGTGGCCCGGGACATGCGGGAGTCGGGGGTCGAGCTCTCCCGGGCCTTCGCCGACGGGGCCCGGTCGGAAGGGGTGGCGGTCACCGATCTCGGCCTGGCCTCCACCGACCTGCTCTACTTCGCCGCCGGCAGCCTCGACGCCCCCGGGGCCATGTTCACCGCCTCGCATAACCCGGCCCAGTACAACGGCCTGAAGCTGTGCCAGGCCGGCGCCCGCCCCATCGGACGGGACACCGGCCTGGCCGAGATCCAGGCCACGGCCGAGTCCCTGCTGGCTGCATGGGGCCCGGGCGGCCCCCCCGAGCTCGATCCGGCGTCCCTGGCCCCCCTCGAGGCCCGGTCGGTCCTCGACCAGTACGCCGACCACGTGCGCTCGTTCGTGGACGTCTCCGTCCTCCGCCCCTTGCGGGTGGTGGCCGACACCGCCAACGGCATGGGCGGCCTGGTGGCCCCCAAGGTCTTCGAGGGGCTCCCGTTCCAGGTGGAGATCCTCTTCCCCGAGCTGGACGGCAACTTCCCCAACCATCCGGCCGACCCCATCCAGCCCGAGAACCTGGTGTCCTTGAAGGCGGCCGTCCTGGCCGCCGGCGCCGACGTCGGCCTGGCCTTCGACGGCGACGCCGACCGGGTGTTCCTGGTGGACGAGAAGGCCCAGACGGTGTCGGGCTCGCTGACCACGGCCCTGGTCGCCTCCTCGATGCTGGACAAGCACCCCGGGGCCACCGTGCTCTACAACTGCATCTGCTCGCGCGTCGTTCCCGAGGTGATCGCCGAGCGGGGCGGGGTCGGCGTCCGCACCCGGGTGGGCCACAGCTTCATCAAAGAGGTCATGGCCGAGACCGGGGCCATCTTCGGTGGCGAGCACTCGGGGCACTACTACTTCCGCGACAACTACCGGGCCGACTCGGGCATCATCGCCGCCCTGGTGGTCCTCGAGCTCCTGAGCGTGACCGGGACGCCCCTCTCCGAGCTGCTGGAGCCATTCCAGCGCTACGCCGACTCGGGCGAGATCAACACGGTGGTCGACGACCCGGCCGGCGCCGTCGAGCTCCTGGCCGGCGAGGTGGAGGTGGCCGAAGGGGAGCTCGGCGTGGCCGACCGACTCGACGGCCTGACCGTGGACCGAGGGGACTGGTGGTACAACGTGCGCCCGTCCAACACCGAGCCCCTGTTGCGCCTCAACGTGGAAGCGCCCGACGCCGCGGCCTGCGCTCGCCACGTGGACGAGGTCCGGGCGGACATCGCCCGGCTGACCGGGGCCTGAGCCGTGCGCCCACCCCGCCGACCACCGACCAGAGACGACCGACCAGAGAGGAAGGTGCCGTGACGCTCGACCCGCTGTTGATTGGCGTGCTGGCGTGCCCCGAGGACAAGGGGCCGCTGCTGTACTTCGCCGACGAGGACCGGCTCTACAACCCGCGACTCCACCGGAGCTACGACGTCCGGGAGGGCATACCGGTCATGCTGATCGACGAGGCGACCGCGGTCGACCCGACCGAGCACGACCGGCTCATGGCCAAGGCCGACGCCGGCGGATCGGTGTCCACCGGCGGGCCTGCCGGGTCGTGACCCCGTCACCAGGTGTCGCGCCGTCGACCGTCCATCCCTCGCCCCTGGCCCTCGACACCCTCGACATGTGGTCGGCCACCGCCGGCCTTCCCGAGCAGGTGGAGGCGGCGGTGTCGGCCGTCCGGGGGCTGACCGACCTGCCCCGGCACGAGGGGGTGGAGAACGTGGTGGTGCTGGGCATGGGAGGGAGCGGCATCGCCGGGGACGTGCTGGTGGCCGCGGCGGCCCCCTTCATGCCGGTGCCGGTGACAGTGGTCAAGGGCTACGAGCCCCCCGACTTCGTGGGCCCGGGCTCGCTGGTATTCGCCATGTCGTTCTCCGGCGACACCGAGGAGACGGTGGAGGCCGCCACCGGCGCCTACGAGGCGGGGGCCGCCCTGGTCGTGGTGGCCGGCGGAGGAGCGCTGGTCAGTCTGGCCGGCGAGTGGGACGTGCCGGTGGTACCGGTGCCGGCCGGCATCCCCCAGCCGCGGGCCGCCCTCGGGGCCCTGGCCATACCTCCGCTGATGCTGCTGGAGGAGATCGGGCTGTTCCCGGGGGCGTCCCAGTGGGTGGACCAGGCCGTCGACCAGCTCCGGTGGCGTCGCGACGAGCTGGTCCGACCGGGCAGCCGGGCCGAGGACCTGGCCCGCCGGATCGGGCGCACCATTCCCCTGGTCCACAGCTCCGGGGCCCTGGGCGCGGCCGCCGCCCTGCGCTGGAAGGCCCAGATCAACGAGAACGCTAAGTGCCCGGCCTTCTTCAACGTCTATCCCGAGCTCTGCCACAACGAGGTGGCCGGCTGGGGGCAGCACGGGGACGCCACCCGCCAGCTCATCACCCTGGTCAACCTGCGCCACGACGCCGAGCACCCCCAGGTGAGCCGGCGGTTCGAGCTGGTGGCCGACGTGCTGTCCGAGGTGGTGGCCGAGGTCATCGAGGTCCGGGCCGCCGGCGAGGGCGACCTGGCCCAGCTGCTCGACCTGGCCCTGATCGGCGACTTCGTCTCCCTCCACCTGGCCCACAACGAGGGGATCGATCCGGGCCCGATCCCGGTGCTCGACGAGATCAAACAGCAGCTCAGGCTGGGCTCCGACTGAATCGCCGGGCCGCCCCGGGCCGTCCGCCCCCCGGGGCGAAGACCTCATAACGACCGTGTGACGACCTGATGAACAGCCTGGTCGGACCCCTGGCGTTCGGGTGGGGGAGGCGTACACTGGGTCGGTGAGCTGCGTGCGGGTCTGTGGTTGCAAGTCGAAGCCAGTCGCAGGCGAAACGACCCACGTAAGGCAACTCGTGGTTGCTGAGCATGGTGCGGCTTAGGAGTAAGACCTGCCCGTGGCGTCCCCGGCTGTCGGGGGCGGACGGAGAGGGGAGGACGCGGCCAACCAACGTCTCCGAAGGGTTCCCGACCGGTGACGGTCGCTGCCGCCGGAGCCGGGTCGCCACGCCCCCTGCAGGCGAGTGTGGGGTCAAAGACCAGGTCAGCCGCTCGCAGCTCACAGCTTTCTCCCAGAATCCCCAGACATCCCCCAGACCGACCAGGAGGACCGGCCGAGCACCGAGGTAATTCCCGAACACCGCAACCATGGAGGCGAGCAAGTGGACGTTGTCATTGCCTATGGCAGAAGGATCGTGTCGGACGAAGTGAGGGCACTCACCAAAGAGAAGGTGGGCCGGCTGGGTCACCT
>DATCBL010000355.1:0-7105 GCA_036511875.1 Acidimicrobiales bacterium | reverse complement strand
CGTCGATGCCCCGGGACCCGATGTTCCGGGCGATGATCACCGATGCCGACTCCGGATCACCGGGGGGCCCACCGGTGAGCTGCTTGCGGACCCCTTTGGGCACCCCGGTGGTGCCGGACGAGTAGAGCATCTCGCGGCCCTCGGCCTCGTCCGCGATTTGGGTGGCCTCCCCACGGGCCAGGACCTGGTCGAAGGGCTCGAAGCCGGGGACCTCGCCGCCGACCGAGACCCGGAGCCGGATCCTCCCGAGGTCGAGGGCCCGGGCCACCGCCCCGAGGGCGCCCGAGACGAAGAAGGCCTCGGCGCCGCAGTCGTCCAGGATGTGCTGGACCTCGTCCCGGCGGAGGTGGCTGTTGAGCGCGGTGTAGTAGAGCCCGGCCCGCTGGGCCGCCCAGGCCACCTCGAGCAGCGCCGAGCTGTTCTCCATCATCAGGGCCAGGTGGTCGCCGGTGCGCAGTCCGGACCGGCGCAGCACGTGGGCCAGCCGGTTGGAGCGCTCGTCGAGCTGGCGGTAGGTGGTCACCTCCCCCGAGCCGGTCATGATGACCGCCGGCCGGTCCGGGTGCTCGCCGGCCCAGTGGCCCAGGTGGAACGACGAGGTGGCCGCCGCCGGCGTCGGCGGTGGGGTCCGGGCGTCCCCGGCCGGCCCGCTCATCGGCCGCGGAAGCTGGCGGCCCGCTTCTCCATGAAGGCCGTCGAACCCTCGCGGGCGTCCTCACTGCGGAAGACCACCTGGTTCTCCTCGGGTGTGGCCCGGCCGGCGTCCGAGCCGTGGTCGACGGCCCGGCGCATCAGGCGCTTGGTCAGCTGGACGCCCAGCGGGCCGTTGGCCGCCACCTCGGCGGCCAGGGCCGAGGCGGCTTCCCGCACCTCGGCCGCCGGCACCACTTGGTTGACCAGCCCGGCCTCGGCGGCCCGCTCGGCCCCCACCAGCCGGCCGGTCAGCCCCATCTCGAGGGCCAGGGCCTGGGGGATCCGGTTGGACAAGAGGGTCCCGCCCCCGGCCGGGTACAGCCCCCGCTTGACCTCGGGGAGGCCGAAGCGGGCGTGCTCGGCCGCCACCACCAGGTCGCAGGCCATCACCAGCTCCAGGCCGCCGCCCACCGCGGCGCCGTTGACCGCGGCGATCAACGGCTTGGGGTAGGAGCCCTCCATGAACGCGGCCAGCGTCTCGGGCCCCGCAGGGTCACCGGGATCGTCCTGTCCCTCGTTGAACTGGCCCAGGGCGCTCAGGTCCATGCCGGCACAGAAGACCCGCTCGCCGCTCCCGGTGACCACCACCGCCCGCACCTCGTCGTCCACCAGGATCTCGTGCAGGGTCGTCCCCAGCTCGGCCAGTAGGGGCGGGTTGAGGGAGTTGGCCGCCTCCGGCCGGTTGAGGGTGAGGACCTCGACATGGCCGGTCCGGTCCCTGTTCACCAGCACGCTGGGCACCCCCCCGGTCTCGGTGGGCGCCCGCGGTCGGTCGGTGGATGGCTCGGGTCCATGGTGGGTGGGTTCCTTTCGGTCCAACTGCCTGCGGGTCCAACTGCCTTTCGGTCCAACTGCCTTTCGGTCCAACTGCCTTCGGGGCCCCTGACCGGGCCGGTAGTGTTCGCCTGAAGATGGCGTATGTGCCATCATGAGAATGCCAATTTCAGGGCACGAGGAGCGTACATGGACGAAACAGAGGTCGCATCCGAGGTCGCATCCGACGAGAGCCCGTTCTCGTCCATGGATTCCGAGACGGCGGCGAATCCCCAGCCCATGTTCAAGATGTTGCGGGACTCCATGCCGGTGATGCCGGTCGAGGGCATGGGCGTGGTCCTCACCCGCAAGGTCGAGGTCGACGAGGTGTTCCGTCACCCCGAGATCTTCTCGTCCAACGCCGACGCCGTCGACCTGAAGAACAAGCGTCCGATGATCCCGCTGCAGATCGACCCGCCCGAGCACAAGAAGTACCGCAAGATCCTCGACCCGATCTTCGCCCCCCGGCAGATGGCCCTCATCGAGGACTCGGTGGCCGAGACGGTCAACGGGCTGATCGACGGGTTCATCGACAAGGGGGAGATCGACTTCGCCGCCGACTTCTCCATCCCCTTCCCGTCCCAGGTGTTCCTCACCCTGTTCGGCCTGCCCTACGAGGAACTGCCCCGGTTCCTCAAGATGAAGGACGGGGTGATCCGCCCCGACGTGGTCACCGGATCCCGCTACAACAGCAAAGCGGCCAACGCCTACCAGCAGGAGACCGCCGACTCCATCTACGACTACTTCAACGAGATCCTCGACCTCCGCGAGCAGAAGCGGGAGGCCGACATCCTCAGCCGGTTCCTCGACGCCGAGGTGGAGGGCGGGAAGCTGACCCGGGAGGACATCCTCGACATCTGCTTCCTCTTCCTGATCGCCGGGCTGGACACGGTGACCGCCACCCTCGACTGCATGTTCGCCTACCTGGCCGCCCATCCCGACCAGCGCCAGCAGATCGTCGACGACCCCGGCCTCATCCCGGCGGCCATCGAGGAGCTCCTCCGGTGGGAGACCCCGGTGATGGGCGTGGCCCGGGTGGCGGTGGCCGACACCGAGATGGCCGGGTGTCCCATCCACAAGGGGGACAACGTCATGGTCATGATCGGCTCGGTCAACACCGACGAGGCCGACCTGCCCGACGCCGACCTGGTCCGCTTCGACCGCGAGGTCAACCGCCACGTGGCCTTCGGCGGCGGGGTGCACCGCTGCCTGGGGTCCCACCTGGCCCGTCAGGAGCTCCGGGTGGCCCTCCGCGAGTGGCACCGCCGCATCCCCGAGTACTCGGTGGCCGAGGGTCACGAGCTGAAGTACACCGGCGGGATCCGGTCCATCGACTACTTCCCGATGGTCATCTCGCCTGCGGCCACCTGACCGCCCCACCGGCGGCCGAGCCGCCCCCGGGCCGGGGTTGCGCGCCCCCGCCAGTCCACCGGGCCTTCCGTCCTGTCCCGATCCGAACCGTCCCAACCCGAGGAGCCTGCATGCACTGGAACCAACGATCCGCCATCGTCACCGGTGGGGCCGGCGGGCTGGGGGCGGCCACCGTCCGCCGCCTGACCGACCTGGGCATGCAGGTCGTGGTGTTCGACCGCGCCCTCGACGCCGGCCGGGCCCTGGTGGAGGAGCTGGGCCGGGGGTCCGCGGTGGGCGGCGACATCAACCGCGACGAGGACGTCAGCGCGGCCATCGACGCGGCCACCGCCCTGGCGCCGTTGGCGGTGGTGGTCAACGTGGCCGGGGGCGGCGCCGGCGGGCGCACCCTGTCGCGGGACAACCAGCCCATGGCCATCGACGCCTTCCGGTCCACCCTGGAGCTCAACTCGGTGGGCACCTTCAACGTGACCCGACTGGCCGCGGCCCAGATGGCCGGCAACGAGGCCGACGAGCACGGGCAGCGGGGGGTGGTGGTCAATACCGCCTCCATCGCCGGCTTGGAGGGCCAGACCGGCCAGGTGGCCTACGCCGCCTCGAAGGCCGCGGTGCTGGGCATGAGCCTGCCCTTGGCCCGCGACCTGGCCCCGGTGGGCATCCGGGTGTGCGCCATCGCCCCGGGGACCATGGGGACCCCCCTGATGGAGAGCGCGCCCGACGCCCTGAAGGAGAAGCTGGTGGAGAACATCATCTTCCCCCGGCGCATGGGCCAGCCCGACGAGTTCGCCCGGCTGGTGGAGAGCATCGTGACCAATCCCTACCTCAACGGCGAGAACATCCGGCTGGACGGGGCGCTCCGCTTCCCGCCCAAGTAGTCCGGCGCCGCTCCACCCTCGGCGCCGGGCATGCGGCCCGGCCGGGCCGCATGGTCACATGATGGCGCCGGCGTCCTTGTGGGCGATGATCTGGTCCCAGTCGAGCCCCAGCTCGAGCAGGATCTCCTCGGTGTGCTGGCCGTGCTCGGGCGCGGCCGCCAGCTGGTCGGCGGCCTCGTCCAACTGGACCGGGTTGGCCACCAGGTCGTAGGACTTGCCGTCGGCCCGGTCGACCCGGGACAGGTAGCCGTTGGCCTTGACCTGGACGTCGTCCACCAGCTCGCTGGCCATCTGGCCCGGGGCCCAGACCCCCGACAGCGTGGCCAGGGCCTTCTTCCACTCCTCGAAGGTCTTGGAGGCGAAGACCTCGTCGATGATGGCCACGCACTCCTTGCCGTTGGTGTACCGGGCCGCCCCGTCGCCGAAGCGGGGGTCGGTGATCAGGTCGGGCCGGCCGATGTGCTCGCAGAAGTCGGGCCAGAAGCGGTCGGACTGCAGCATCATGAGGGTGATGAAGCGCCCGTCGCTGGTGCGGTAGTTGCCCACGAGGGGATTGGGGGAGGAGCTCCGGTTGAACTTGGGCATCGGGTCGCCTCCGTAGAGCCCGGAGGCCACGATGTCCGGGGACAGCTGCCACATGGCCAGGCCCAGCAGCGAGACGTCCACGATGGGGGCGACGCCGCTGGTGGCCCGCTGGAGGAGCCCGGCGGCGATGCCCCCGGCGATGGCCATGCCCCCGGCCAGGTCGCCGAAGGCCGGACGGCCCCCCACCGGCCACTCGCTGTCGGCCGGGGTGAGGGCGTTGGCCACCGCTCCCCGGGCCCAGTAGGTGGCCCCGTCGTAGCCGCCCTTCCCGGCGTCGGGGCCGTGGGGTCCCTGGCCGGTGCCCCGGGCGTAGACGATGTCGGGATTGACGGCCCGGATGCTCTCGGCGTCGATCTTCAGCCGCTGGAGGGTGTCGGGGAGGAAGCTGGTGAGGAACACGTCGGAGGTCTCGACGATCTTGTAGAGCAGCTCCCGCCCGCCGTCGGTGCTGATGTCCAGCCCGATGCTGCGCTTGCCCCGGTTGGGCTGCTCGATGATGTAGTTGACCGCGCCGGGGCCGCCGGGGATCAGGCCCATCGAGATGAGGCCGCGCTGGGGGTCACCGCCCTCGGGATGCTCGACCTTGATGACGTCGGCGCCCCAGTCGGCCAGGACGGCCCCGGCCGCCGGGACGAAGGTCCAGGCGGCGACTTCGAGCACGCGAAAGCCCGCGAGTGCGTTGGCCATGGTGGCGTTCCCCCTTCGGGTGAGTGCGGTGCGGTGGCCACCGTCGGGGGCCACCGGGGAACCTTAGGACGAACTGGATGCGGAGAGCAGGTCGACCGACTTGGTCCCCCGCTTCCCGATGCTCTCCATGTTCCTCGACTGGATGGAGACGTCGTGGCCGGCCGCCTGCCGGCGCAAAGCACCGACGGTGCAGTGCTCCTTGCCCCCGAGCACGGTGAAGGGGTCGTAGCTGAAGTGCCGCATGGCGTTGAGGTGGGTGATCCGGTCGATGTCGAAGTCCGAGACCCCGTCCATCCCCTTCATCAGCGACTCCGGCGCGGTCGGCCAGGTCGAGTCGGAGTGGGGGTAGTCGCACTCCCACATGACGTTGTCCATGTCGAGGAAGGCCCGGCTGGCGATGCCGAACCGGTCGTCGATGAAGCAGGTCAGGATGTGCTGGTTGAACACCTGGCTCGGGAGGGTGTCGCCGAAGTCCTGCCCGGTCCAGGCGTGGTGGCGGTCGTAGTTGTAGTCGACCCGCTCGAGGAAGTAGGGCACCCAGCCGATGCCGCCCTCGGACAGGGCCACCTTCAGGTCGGGGAACTTGCGCAGCACCGGCGACCACACCAGGTCGGCGGCGGCCTGGACGATGTTCATCGGGGTCAGGGTGATCAGGCAGTCGATGGGGGCGTCGGGCGAGGTGATGACGATCTCCGACGAGGAGCCGATGTGCATGCACACCACCACCGCCTCCTCACTGCAGGCCTTCCAGAACGGGTCCCAGTGGTCGGAGTGGATGCTGGGCCAGCCCAGCTTGGAGGGGTTCTCCGAGAAGGTGACGGCGTGGGCCCCCTTGGCCGCGGTGCGCCGGACCTCGGCCGCCAGCACCTCGGGATCCCAGATGGCCGGGATGGGGCAGGGGATGAACCGGCCCTGGTGGGTCCCGCACCACTCGTCGATGTGCCAGTCGTTGTAGGCCTGGATCATGGCCAGGGCCACGTCCTTGTCCTTGGTGCGGGCGAAGGTCTGGCCGCAGAACTGAGGGAAGGAGGGGAAGCACAACGAGCCCAGCACCCCGTTGGCGTCCATGTCCTTCACCCGCTCGTCGATGTCGTAGCAGCCCGGCCGGAGCTGCTGGAACGAGGTGGGCTCGAGGCCGTACTCCTCGCGGGGCCGGCCGGCCACCGCGTTGAGGGCCACGTTGGGGAGGATGTTGCCCTCGTAGAGCCAGGCGTTGGTGCCGTCGTCGTTGGTGACGAACTTGGGCGCCAGGTCGGCGTACTTGGCTGGCAGGTGGCCCTCGAAGAGGTCCGGTGGCTCGATGACGTGGTCGTCCACGCTCACCATCACCATGTCGTTGATCTCCATCTCGTTCCTCCTCCTCCGGGCTTCCCCGGACTCCGGAGCCCAGCGGCCCCGGACGCGACCTGAACTGCCCGTCGGAAAGAATCATATCGACCGGGAGGTATCCCGTAGCCCGTGAGTGAGAATGGCACTTCCGGCGAGAGGGTCGGGGCCCGGTCGGGGCCTGGGGTCAGCCCGGCGCCAGGCCGGCCACCACCGCCTCGGTGTCGGCGCCGAAGGCCGGTAGGGCCGTCCCCGGCTCGTCACCGGGGTCCGGGGGTGGTGCCGGTCGGAGCCCCGCCACCGGCAAGGCCGGGCCGGTCAGGCCCCCGGCGATGTCGGCCATGGAAGCGTCGACCACCCAGGAGCCCTCGCGGCCCGCGGCGGTGAGGACGGCCACCGTGGAGGCCAGTCCGCACAGGGGGTCGGCGATGGCGTCACCGCAGAAGCAGGGCCCCCGGTCGTCGAAGGCCACCAGCCCGCCGGCCACCGCGGCGTCGTCGCCGAAGGCCACCCGGTGGCCGGACCCGTTGGCGGCCCCGTAGCCGGTGACGGAGAGCCAGACCCGGGGCCGACCCTGGGCGACCATGGTCTCGAGGTCCAGGCCGAGCTGGTGGAGGGCGCGGGGCCGGGCCCCGGTGATCACCACATCGGCCCGCGAGACGATGTCGGTGAGGTGGCGCCGACCCTCCTCGGTGTCGAAGTCGAGGGCCACCGAGTCCTTGCCCGCGTTGAGCAGTCGGAAGAAGCGGGGTGAG
>DATCBL010000354.1:0-2429 GCA_036511875.1 Acidimicrobiales bacterium | reverse complement strand
TCGCGAGCTCTCCTGGCTGGACTTCGCGGCCCGTCTCCTCGACCTGGTGGCCGACGATCGCCTCCCCCTCCTCGAGCGGGTCAAGTTCCTGGGCATCTTCGCCGAGGGGCTGGACGAGTTCTTCCAGGTGCGGGTGGCCGGCCTCGAGGACCAGGTGGCCGCCGGCCTCCGGACCCGCTCGCCAGACGGGATGAGCCCCAGGGAACAACTGGCGGCCATCACGGAACGGGCCACCGAGCTGGTGGCGCGGCACAGCCAGTACTTCTCCGACCAGGTCGGACCGGCGCTGACCGCGGCCGGGGTGGTGCTGTCGGACTGGCACACCCTCGACGAAGCGGACCGTGCCCACCTCGGGGAGGCGTTCGCACGCGGGATCTTCCCCATCCTCACCCCCTTGGCCGTGGGCCAGGGTCATCCGTTCCCCTACATCTCCAATCTCTCGCTCAACCTGGTGGTGCTGGTGGCCGACCCGATCACCGGCGAGGAGCGCATGGCCCGGGTGAAGGTGCCGTCCCTGCTCCCACGGCTGGTGCCGCTGCCCGACGGTCGGCGCTTCGTCCTGGTCGAGCAAGTGGTGGCGGCCCATCTCGAGCACCTGTTCCCCTCCATGCGCATCGTGGAGCACCAGGCGTTCCGGGTCACCCGCAACGCCGATCTCTCGGTGGAGGACGAGGCCGACGACCTGCTCGCCGCCCTCGAGCTCGAGCTCCACCGTCGCCGGTTCGGCCAGGCGGTCCGCCTCGAGGTCTCCGCCGGCATCTCCACCGACCTGCTCGAGATGCTGATCGCCGAGGTCGACGTACCCGAGGAGAGCGTGTACCTGTTCGACGTGCCCCTCGACCTCAGCGGTCTCCAGGGCCTCGCCGAGTTGGACCGCCCCGACATGTCGGCCGAGCCCTGGACCCCGGTGACTCCGGCGTCGTTCTCGGCGGCAGCCGACCTGTTCGACGTGCTCGCCCGCCACGACGTGCTGGTCCACCATCCCTACGAGTCGTTCAGCGGATCGGTGGAGGCCTTCGTGGCCGCCGCCGCCGAGGACCCGGCGGTCCTGGCCATCAAGCAGACCCTCTACCGGACCGGGGAGGCCAGCCCGGTGGTGGCGTCGCTCATCCGTACCTCCCAGGCCGGCAAGCAGGTCACGGTGGTGGTGGAACTGCAGGCCCGGTTCGACGAGCACGCCAACATCGCCTGGGCCCGGGCCCTGGAGGAGGCCGGCGTCCAGGTGATCTACGGGCTGGCCTCCCTCAAGACCCACGCCAAGATCTGCCTGGTGGTCCGGGGCGAGGGCGACCAGGTCCGTCGGTATTGCCATCTCGGGACCGGCAACTACAACGCCCACACCGCCCGCGACTACGAGGACCTGGGCCTGTTCACCGCCGACCCGGACATCGGGGCCGACGTCGGCGAGCTGTTCAACCTGCTGTCCGGGTCGGGGGGGCCGCCGAACTTCCGGTGCCTGATGGTCTCCCCGCTGTCGACCCGGGCCGGGCTGTTGGAGGCCATCGACACCGAGCGCCGGGCCGGGGCCGACGGCCGGATCGTGCTCAAGACCAACGGCCTGACCGACCCGGTGCTCATCGACGCCCTCTACCGGGCCTCCCAGGCCGGGGTGTCGGTGGACCTGGTGGTCCGGGGACGATGCTGCCTGCGGCCCGGGGTGCCCGGCCTGTCGGAGGGGATCCGGGTCCGCTCCATCGTGGGTCGGTACCTCGAGCACTCGCGGGTGTTCTGCTTCGGGGGCCCGGCCGGGCGGCCGGTCCGCGTGGCGGTGGGCTCGGCCGACCTGATGGAGCGCAACCTCGACGGCCGGGTGGAGGTGGTGGTGCCCATCCTCCAGCCCGGCCTGCAGCGTCGGGTGGCCGGGATCCTCGACTGGGCGCTCCTCGATCAGGCCAACTCCTGGCACCTCGGCCCGGACGGCGACTGGGCGCGGGTGGCCCCCGATCTCCCGCCCCACGGTCGGGGCGTCAGCCTGCAGGATCAGTTCCGAACGCAGGCCCTCGCATGGCGGCGCTCTCGCCGTGACGCGACCCTGAGGACACCCGCACCCCGGACGTCGGAGCCGGCACCGGTACCCGAGGCGGTCGGGGCCTGGGCGCCGGGGACGAGGGCACCGGCGGCGGCGTCTCTCCCCTGGTGGCAGCGGTGGGATCCGAGGCGTCGCTGATCCCAACGGAGGCGCGGCCCACGCCGCCGGCGGCCGCGCCCGACCCCGGGGCCGGATCGGTCCGGCCCCGGTCGATCCGATGGCGGACGAACTGGTGGATCCTCCGGAAGCTCGATCGGCGCTCGAACTCCAACGAGGCATAGGCCAGCCCGCCGAAGGGGATGGGGAGCCAGAAGTTCACGGCGCGGTAGGCCAGCACGGCGGAAAGGGCCTGACCGGCGGTGGGGCCGAAGCCGGTGATCATCGACACCAGCACGAACTC
>DATCBL010000353.1:0-11101 GCA_036511875.1 Acidimicrobiales bacterium | reverse complement strand
AGTGGCACCGCCGAGCGGCGGCGGCCCCCGAACAAGATGGCCGAGATGGGCACGCCCTGAGGGTCCTCCCACTCCGGCGCGCAGGCCGGGTTCTGCTGCGCCGGGACCGTGAACCGGGCGTTGGGATGTGCGGCCGGGGTCTTCGAGTCAGGCGTCCAGTCCTCGCCGCGCCAGTCGGTCAGATGCGCGGGCGGCGTGTCGGTCATGCCTTCCCACCACACGTCGCCGTCGTCGGTGAGGGCGGTGTTGGTGAAGATGCCGTTGCTGCGCATCGTCGCCATGGCGTTGGGGTTGGTCTTCATGCCCGTCCCCGGGGCCACCCCGAAGAAACCGGCCTCGGGGTTGATGGCGTAGAGGCGTCCGTCCTCGCCGAACTTCATCCAACAGATGTCGTCCCCGATGGTCTCGACCTTCCAGCCCGGGATGGTGGGGACGAGCATGGCCAGGTTGGTCTTGCCGCAGGCGGAGGGGAAGGCGCCGGTCACGTAGCGGACGTCGCCCTCGGGGGAGGTGAGCTTCAAGATGAGCATGTGCTCGGCGAGCCAGTGGTCGTCGCGCGCCATGGCCGACGCGATGCGCAGGGCGAAGCATTTCTTGCCGAGCAGGGCGTTGCCCCCGTACCCCGAGCCGTAGGACCAGATCTCCCGGGTCTCGGGAAAGTGGACGATGTACTTGTTCTCCTCGTCGCACGGCCACGGCACGTCGGCTTGGCCGTCGGCCAGCGGAGCGCCGACCGAGTGGAGGCAGGGGACGAACTCACCGTCGGCGCCGAGCACCTCCAGCGCGCCGCGGCCCATCCGGGTCATGATCCGCATGGACACCGCCACGTAGGCCGAGTCGGTGATCTCGACCCCGATGTGGGCGATGGACGAGCCGAGCGGGCCCATCGAGAAGGGCACCACGTACATGGTGCGGCCCCGCATCGAGCCCCGGAAGAGTTCGGTCAGCATGGTGCGCATCTCTCCGGGGTCCCGCCAGTTGTTGGTCGGGCCGGCATCGGACTCGAGGGTCGAACAGATGAAGGTGCGGTCCTCGACGCGGGCCACGTCGCCCGGGTCGGAATGGGCCCAGTAGCTGTTGGGCCGCTTGGCGTCGGCCAACTTGGTGAAGGTCCCGAGGTCCACCAGCTGCTGGCAGAGGCGGTCGTACTCCTCGGCCGAGCCGTCACACCAGACCACGGAGGCGGGCTCGGTGAGCGCGGCGATCTCGTCCACCCAGGCGATCAGCTTCTTGTTGGCGGTGGGGAGCATGGGCTGGGTGGTCCTCCTCGGGAGTCCGGCGGGGTGAGCCAGGGATCGGGCCTTGGGGCGGCCTGTCCACGGGTTATCCACCGATTGTAGTGGCGACGGCGATCCTCAATGGTAGGCAAGGGAGGTGGAGAGTCCCAATTCCGACGGCCCCCCGGACCGGCCCCCCGGCCCACCCGGTCCCGTCGACGAGTTCTCCGTCATCGCCCGCCTCCGGGACCGTTTCGAGGCGTCGGCCCGCCTCCGCACCCCCGGTGGTGACGTGCCGCCGGTGGGTGACGCCTGGATCGGGGACGACGCCGCGGTGGTCGGCCTGGCCCCGGGGGTCCGTGCCCTCCTGTCCACCGACCTGGTGGTCGGGGGCGTCCACGTCGACCCCGACCTCTCCGGACCGGCCGACATCGGGTACAAGGCCCTGATGGTGACGGTCTCGGACTTCGCGGCCATGGGGGCTCGACCGGCCTACGCCCTGGTCTCTGTGGCCGCGGCCCCGGGCACCGATCTCGATGCGCTGGGCGACGGACTGGCCGAGGCCGCCGCGGAGGCGGCCTGCGTGGTCGTCGGGGGCGACCTGTCCGAGTCCCCGGTGCTGGTGGTGTCCACCGCGGTGGTCGGGGTGGCCGAGCCCGGCGGGCCGGAGCCGCTGCTGCGCTCGGGGGCCCGGCCCGGCCACCGGCTCTTCGTGACCGGGCCCCTCGGCCGATCGGCCGCCGGGATGCGGATCCTCCGGAGCACCCCACCGGGGGGCGAGTCACCCGAGTGGGCGCGGGACCTGGTGCTGGCCCACCGGCGTCCGGTGGCCCGGCTGGCCGAGGGCGAGGCCTCCCGGCGGTCCGGGGCGTCGGCGGCCATCGACCTCTCCGACGGCCTGGTGGCCGACCTCGCCCACCTGGCCGAGGCCTCCGGGGTGGGCGTGGACCTGGACGCCGTGCCGGTGGCCGAAGGCGCCCGCCGCGACGAGGCGCTGTCCGGCGGCGAGGACTACGAGCTGCTGGTGGCCACCGGTGCCCCGGACCAGCTGGTGGCGGCCTTCGCCGCCGCCGGCCTGGCCCTTCCCCTGCCCGTCGGGGTCTGCACCGCCGAGGTCGGGCGCCTCACGCTGGAGGGTGGGGACCTCCCGCCGGGCGGGTGGCGCCACCGCTTCTAAGGAAACTCACAGATCCATCGGTCACCATGGGGTGATGGATCGGTCGAACCGGGCCTCGGGGCCGGATGGCGGGGGCGGGTCGCTCCGGGTGGGGCCGGGGCGATGACCAACGCCCAGCACCGCATCCTGGTGGTGGACGACGAGAAGAGCATCACCGACCTGGTCACCATGGCCCTGCACCTGCACGGCGCCGAGGTGGAGGTGGCCCACACTGGGAACGACGCCCTCCGGGCCGTGGAGGCGTTCCGGCCCCACCTGGTGGTCCTCGACGTGATGCTGCCCGACCTCGACGGGTTCACCGTGCTCGAGCGGATGGGCCGGGAGCGGCGCACGGCCGACATTCCCGTGCTATTCCTCACCGCCCGCGGCGACCTCGACGACCGCCTGCGCGGCCTGGCCCTGGGTGGGGACGACTACATGACCAAGCCCTTCAGCGTCGAGGAGATGCTGCTGCGGATCACGGCCATCTTGCGCCGGTCCGAAGGGTACGAGGAGGTGGGTCCGCGGCTGGCGGTGGCCGACGTCGAGCTGGACGAGGACAGTCACGAGGTGCGGCGCGCCGGAGTGAGGATCGAGTTGACGCCCACCGAGTTCCGGCTCCTCCACTACCTCATGATGAACGCCGGCCAGGTGGTGTCGAAGGCCCAGATCCGCGACCGGGTCTGGGACTACAGCTTCGACGGCAAGGTGAACATGGTCGAGGTGTACGTGAGCTATCTGCGCAAGAAGCTCGACGCCCACGGGCCCCCGCTCATCCGAACGGTCCGGGGCCTGGGCTACAGCATGCGGGCCCGTCCCGCCCCCTCGGCGCCCCCACCGGCCTCGCCGGCCCCGCCGGACACGTCCCGGAGCCGCTCGTGACCCTCCGGTTGCGCCTTCTCCTGTTGCTGGTCGGGATCGTGGCCGCCGGCCTGGTCATCTCGGACGTGGCGACCTACAACGCCCTGCGCTCCTTCCTGACCACCCGGGTCGACCAACAGCTCGAGGTGGCGGCGTTTCCCGTGGGTCGGGCCCTCCTCTCGTCGTCCGGCCTGGGCCCCCGGGTCCAGGACGCCCCGCCCGCGGTCAAGGTCCCCGGCTCCCGGCCGTTCACCTCGCCCGGCGCCTTTCGCAACGGGGGCGGCCTGCTGTCGCCCGGCCGGGGCTCCGATCGTGGGGTGTTGGTCCCGCCGGGCACGTACGGGCAGCTGCGCAACACCAAGGGCCGGACCGAGGCCCACCTGTTCTTCGACTACGGCGGCAAGGCCCCCACCGCGCCGGTCCTCCCGGCCAAGCTGCCGGGTTCCGGTCTGCCGGCCAGCACCGACCGCTACTTCACCGCCTCGGGCACCGGTCCCGGGGCCGTCACCTACCGGGCCCTGGCCAAGCCCCTGGCCCACGGCATCGGGGTGATCGTGGTGGCCGTGCCCCTGAGCGACCTCGAGTCCACGCTGCGCCATCTCCTCTGGGTCGAGCTCATCGTCTCGGCGCTGGTCCTGGCCGGACTGGCCGTCCTCTCGTGGGTGATGGTCCGCCGCGACCTGCGGCCCCTGGAGGCCATCACCCGGACGGCCGGGGCCATCGCCCACGGGGACCTGTCCCAACGGGTCTCCCCGGTGGCCGGCGGCACCGAGGTCGGCCAACTGGGCCAGGCCTTCAACACCATGATCAACGAGATCGAGGTGGCCTTCGCCGAGCGGGCCGCGTCCGAGGACCGGCTCCGGCGCTTTCTGGCCGATGCCTCCCACGAGCTCCGCACCCCGCTGACCTCGATCCTCGGCTACTCCGAGCTCTTCGGCCTCGGGGTGCGGGACCGGCCGGCCGACCTGTCCCTGTCCCTCCGCCACATCCGGGACGAGGCCACGAGGATGGCCACGCTGGTCGACGACCTGTTCCTCCTGGCCCAGTTGGACCACGAGCGTCCGCTGCGCTTCGAGCCGGTGGACCTGGTCGACCTGGCCCGACGGGCCACCGAGGGGCTCTCCGTCTCGGCCCCCGACCACCCGGTCGCCGTCGGGGGTGAGGGGACCGTCGTGGTCGAGGGGGACCCCGACCGGCTCCGCCAGGTGATCGACAACCTGGCCGGCAACGCCGTCAGCCACACGCCGGCGGGAACCGCCGTCGAGATCCGGGTCACCGAGGCCCGTTCCGGTCAGCCGCCCGGGGACGGCACCTGGGCCGTGGTGACCGTCCACGACGACGGACCGGGCGTCGACCGCCGCGACGTCCCCCGCATCTTCGAGGCCTTCTACCGGTCGGACCCGTCGCGGTCCCGCTCTTCGGGCGGAGCCGGCCTGGGCCTGGCCATCGTGGCGGCCATCGTCCAGGCCCACGGGGGAACGGTCAGCCTCCTCCCGGGTCCGGGGGCCACCTTCGAGGTGCGCCTGCCCACCCGGCGGCCGCGGCCGCCCGTGCTGCCCGGGGACGGCTCCGTCGAAGAGAGCCTCCAGGATCCGGCCCCTTCGTCATCCGGCCGTTGACCGGGTCCAGGGACCCGGGACGACCGACGGTCGGCCCTCAGGCCACCGGGATGTTCCGGACCGGTCGCTTGACGACCTTCCCGGAGCGGATGCACGAGGTGCAGGCGTTGACCCGCTTGGGGGATCCGTCGACGATGGCCCGGACCCGCTGGATGTTGGGATCCCAGCGCCGCTTGGTCCGCCGGTGGGAGTGACTGATGTTCATGCCGAACGACGGCTTCTTGCCGCAGACCTCGCACACCGCTGCCATGACACTCCGACTTCCTCGTAGGATCCTGTGGGTAAGGCACAAAGGTTAGCATCCTGCTCATGGTGGTCCTCGACGCGCTGGGAGCAGCAGAGCTCGGCCAGGTGATCACCGAGTTCCGGGAGGGGCTCCGCTCCCACCGGGAGCTGATCAA
The DNA here is from genome assembly GCA_036511875.1 of Acidimicrobiales bacterium. Classification (GTDB taxonomy): domain Bacteria; phylum Actinomycetota; class Acidimicrobiia; order Acidimicrobiales; family RAAP-2; genus Bog-756. The sequence continues at coordinate 5,847 of DATCBL010000353.1, read as the reverse complement.
CCGCCTCAACGTCTACCCGGTGCCCGACGGCGACACCGGGACCAACATGGCGCTCACCCTGGAGTCGGTGACCGACGAGCTCGAGACCCTCGACTCCCCCGACCTCGACGCCACCTGCCGGGCCATCGCCCACGGATCCCTGATGGGGGCCCGGGGCAACTCCGGGGTCATCTTGTCCCAGCTCTTGCGGGGGCTCTCCGAGGGGCTCAACTGCGCCGGCGGTCGCCCGGGACCCCGGGAGCTGTCCGAGGCCCTGACCATCGCCGACAAGCTGGCCCGCGAGGCGGTCATGCGCCCGGTCGAGGGAACCATCCTGACCGTGGCCCGGGGCGCCGCCGAGGGGGCCCGCTCGGCCGCCGAGGCCGGCAAGCCCCTGGTGGAGGTGGCCGAGGCCTCCCGGGACGGGGCGGCCGAGGCCCTGGCCCGGACGCCGTCCCTGCTCCCGGTGCTGGAGCAGGCCGGGGTGGTCGACGCCGGGGGGACCGGCTTCGTCCTGTTGTTCGACGCCCTGCTGACCGTGGTGGACGGGCGAGCCATGCCGCTCCCCCCCGAGCCCCCCGACACCGTGTTCGGCCCGTTCAACCCCGAGGCGCCGGGTACCGCGGCCCCGGCCCTGCCCGGGTCCGACGCCGCCGCCCAGCAGGCCCTGGCCGGGCTGCGCTACGAGGTGATGTACCTGCTCGAGGCGCCCGACGAGACCATCCCGTCGTTCAAGGAGGTGTGGGCCGGCATCGGCGACTCCATCGTGGTGGTGGGCGGGGACGGCCTCTGGAACTGCCACATCCACACCGACGACATCGGCGCCGCCCTCGAGGCCTCGCTCGACGCCGGCCGGCCCCGCAACGTCCGGGTCACCGACCTGCTGGAGGAGGTGGAGGAGGAGCGCTGGGTCCGCGAGGGGGCGGGCACCGTGGGCTCCGGCCCCTCGGCCACCCCGCCCGGACCGGCCCCGACCACCGGGGTGGTGGCCGTGGCCACCGGCGACGGCATCGGGAGGATCTTCCGCTCCCTCGGCGTCCAAGGGCTCATCGCCGGGGGGCAGTCCATGAACCCGTCGACGGCCGAGTTGGTGGAGGCGGCGGAGGCGGTACGGTCCGACTCGGTGATCATCCTGCCCAACAACGGGAACATCCGACCGGTGGCCGAGCGGGTCGACGACCTCACGGAGAAGTCGGTCTGGGTGGTCCCGACCGACACCATCGCCGAGGGGTTCGCCGCCCTGTTGGCCTACGACCCCGAGGCCGACGGGTCGGTCAACGCCGAGACCATGGAGGCCTCGGCCCGCAGCGTGGTGGCCGGCGAGGTCACCCGGGCCGTCCGGGACTCGGACAGCCGGGCCGGCCCGATCACCACCGGCGACTGGTTGGGGTTGTCCCGCAACGGGATCGAGGTGGTGAGCGACTCGGTGGCCGGCGCGGCCTGCGCGCTGCTCGACACCCTGGTGGGAGGGAGCCACTCCCTGGTGACCATCATCGAGGGGGAGGGGTCGGGCAAAGGCGACACCCGCCGGATCACCGAGTGGCTCCGCGACCAGCGGCCGGACGTGGAGACCGAGGTGCACCACGGGGGCCAGCCCCTCTATCCGTACCTGTTCTCCATCGAGTGAGTGACGTCCCCCGGACCGGGACCAAGGCCAGGACCCAGGCCACCACGAAGGCCGCGGTGCAGACCGCGGCCGAGTCGGCCGGGGCCGGTGGTCCCGGCACCCCGGCCGAGACCGGGCCGTCCGGCCCGGGCCGGAAGTACCGCCAGCTGGCCGAGCTGCCGGTGTCGGTGCTGAAGGGGGTCGGGACCACCGCGGCCGACGAGCTCGCCGAGCTGGGCATCGAGAGCGTGCTCGACCTCCTCACCCACTATCCGAGGCAGGGGCGCTACATCGACGGCACCCGGCTGCGGCCCATCGCCGAGCTGGTGGAGGGGGAGAAGGCGTCGGTCCTGGCCGAGGTCACCCGGGTGAACCGGCCTCCCTCGGCCCTGGGCCGGGGCCGCCGCCGCGGCCCGTCCCGGGTGGAGCTGGTGATCGCCGACCAGAGCGGGACGCTCCGGGTGGTCTTCTTCAACCAGGCCTGGCGGGCCCGACAGCTGCCGGTGGGGACCCTGGCCCTGTTCTTCGGGCCGGTCGCCTCCTACCGGGGCGCCCTCCAGCTCACCAGCCCCACCACCGACGTGCTCCGGACCGCCGGCGACCCGGCCGAGGCCGACCCGGGGGAGCGGTCGGGGCGGGTCTTCCCGGTCTATCCGCTCACCGACAAGGCCAACCTGACCTCGGCCCGGCTCAGCCGGTACGCCGGGGAGGCCCTCGACCGGGCCGGCGAGTTCGCCGATCCGGTGGAGTCGTCGTGGCGGGACCGGTTCGCCCTGGTCGACCGGACCACCGCCTTCAACCACATCCATCGTCCGGCCACCCTGGACGAGACCGAGCCGGCCCGGCGCCGGCTGGCCTTCGACGAGCTGTTCCGCCTCCAGCTGGCCCTGGTCCTCCGCCAGGCCCGGCTGCAGCGCGACGCCCGGGGGATCCGCCACGTGGTGGACGGCGACGCGGGAGCCGGTCCGACCCTGGTCGAGCAGTTCTTGGCTCGGCTCCCCTTCCGGCTCACCGGGGCCCAACAGGACGCGGTGACGGCCATCCGGCGCGACCTGGCCGGCCCGCTCCCCATGCACCGGCTGTTGCAGGGGGATGTGGGATCGGGCAAGACGGTGGTGGCCCTGGCCGCCATGCTGACCGCCACCCAGGGGGGCCATCAGGCCGCCCTCATGGCCCCCACCGAGGTGCTGGCCGAGCAGCACGCCGAGGAGGTCCGCACCCTGCTGGCCGGACTCACCGTGCCCGATCCGGCCACCCTCGAGGGCCGCCGTCCCCTGGGGGTGGCCCTGCTGACCAACCGCCGGACGGCCGGCGAACGGGCCGGCATCCATGCCGGGCTGGCCGACGGGACCGTCGACATCCTCATCGGCACCCACGCCCTGCTCACCGACCAGGTGGCGTTCCGCTCCCTCGGCGTGGTGGTCATCGACGAGCAGCACCGGTTCGGCGTGGAGCAGCGGGCCGCCCTCCGGGCCAAGGGGCGGGGGGAGGACGGGACCGGTCGGGACCCCGACCTGCTGGTCATGACGGCCACCCCCATCCCCCGCACCGCGGCCATGGTGGTCTTCGGCGACCTCGACATGACCATCATCGACGAGCTGCCCCCGGGGCGGCAGCCGGTGACGACCAGGTGGCTCAGGACCCCTCTGCTGGCCGAGGAGGCCTGGTCCCGGGTCCGCGACGAGGTGGCCGCCGGGCGCCGGGCCTTCGTGGTCTGCCCCCTTGTCGAGGGCTCGGAGAAGGTCGAGGCGACCTCGGTGGTGGCCGAGGCCGAGCGCCTGGCCGGGGCCGAGCTGTCCGGGTTGGCGGTCGGGCTGCTCCACGGTCAGCTCCCCTCGGCCGAGAAGGAGCGGGTGATGGCGGAGTTCCGGTCCGGCCGGATCGAGGTGCTGGTCGCCACCACGGTGATCGAGGTGGGGGTGGACATCCCCGAGGCCTCGGTCATGGTCATCGAGGACGCCGACCGGTTCGGGATCGCCCAGCTCCACCAGCTGCGGGGCCGGGTTGGTCGGGGGAACGAGCCGGCCTGGTGCTACCTGCTGTCGGAGAACCAGGCGCCGGAGGCCGAGGCCCGCCTGTCGGCCATGGAGCGCACCACCGACGGCTTCGCCCTGGCCGAGGTGGACCTCCAGCTGCGGGGCGAGGGCACCATCCTCGGGGCCCGCCAGAAGGGGCGCAGCGACTTGCGCCTGGCCAAGCTGGTCGGCGACCAGGAGCTGGTGGTCCGGGCCCGAGAGATGGCCGTGGCCCTGGTGGTCGAGGACCCCCAGCTCCTCGACCACGCCCTCTTGGTCGAGGAGCTGACCATCTTCATCGACGACGACGAGGCCGAGTTCCTGTTCAAGAGCTAGGCGAGCGCCGGGGGAGCGCCCGGTAGTCTGGGCCGGTGCGTGTGATCGGTGGGGAGCTCCGTGGGCGCCGCCTGGCCGCGCCGTCGGGGTCGGCGGTCCGGCCCACCTCGGACCGGGTCCGGGAGGCCATCTTCGACATCCTGTTCAGCCGGGGCGGGGTGGCCGGGGCCCAGGTGGTCGACCTGTTCGCCGGCTCCGGGGCGCTGGGCATCGAGGCGTTGTCGCGCGGCGCGGCGTCGGTCACCTTCGTGGAGCGCCACCCCGAGGCGGTGGCGGCCATCCGGGCCAACCTGGACTCGGTGGGGTTGGCCGATGCCGAGCGGGACGGGGACGCCACCGTGGTGCGGGCCGACGTGGACAGCTGGGTCGCTACCACCGCCTCGCGCTACGACCTGGCCCTGGTGGACCCTCCCTACCGCTACGAGGAGTGGGGGACCCTGGTCCCCCGGCTGCCCGCCGACCTCGCCGTCCTCGAATCCGGGACCGAGATCGCCTTCCCCGCTGGGTGGGTGGTCATCAAATCGAGGCGGTATGGGGGTACCATCGTGACCGTGGCCCGTCCGGAACTGGTCACCGAGACCCGTCCGGAAATGGCCACAGAGAAAGGTGCCTCGTGAGGATTGCGCTCATCCCTGGGTCCTTCGACCCGGTGCACAACGGACACCTCGAGGTGATCGAGCGGGCCGCCCGCCTGTTCGACGAGGTGGTGGTGGCCGCCCTGCGCAACCCGCAGAAGAGCGAGGCCCTCTTCGAGCTGGACGAGCGTCAGAAGATGCTCGAGGAGTCTTTGGCCCACTTGGTCAACGTGCGGATCGTCTCGGTGAGCACCCTGGTGGTCAACGTGGCCCAGGACGTGGGGGCCAGCGCCATCGTCAAGGGGCTGCGGGCGGTGTCCGACTTCGAGAACGAGCTGCAGATGGCCCAGATGAACAAGCAGCTCTCCGGGGTGGAGACCCTGTTCATCCCCACCAGTTCGGCCCATTCCTTCATCGCCTCGAGGCTGTTGCGCGAGGTGGCCCGGTTCGGCGGTGACGTGACCTCGTTCGTTCCCAAGGTGGTGGCCCAGCGGCTGCAGGAGAAGTATTCCGATGAGTGATCTCTTCGAGGACCTCGACCAGCAGCGCACGGTCGGAGAGAACCACGACGCCGAGTCGCTCATCCGGGGGGCCCTGGACCTGGTGCAGACGGCCAAGGCCATGCCGTTGTCGGCGTCGGTCCTGGTCTCCCGCGAGGATCTGGCCGAACTGCTGCAGGCCGCCCTCGACCGCATGCCCGACGAGCTGCGCCAGGCCCGGTGGCTCCTGAAGGAGCGCGAGGAGTTCATCGCCGAGAAGGGTCGGGAGGCCGACGCCCTCTTGGAGGAGGTGCGGGTCCAGGCCGAGCGCATGGTCCAGCGGACCGAGATCGTCCGGCAGGCCAACCACGTGGCCCAGCGGATCCTCGACGACGCCAACGAGGAGGCCCGCCGCATGCGCCACGAGGCCGAGGACTACGCCGACCAGAAGCTGGCCAGCTTCGAGATCGTGCTGGACCGGACCATGAAGACGGTGCAGGCGGGCCGGGAGAAGCTCCAGGTCACCCCCATCCCCAATGTGGACATCGGTGAGGGGGGCCTGACGTCGCTGGCCCCGGCTCCTTCGGCCAACGGGGTCGACGGCCGGGCCGACGAGCCCGAGGGCTTCTTCGACCAGGACCTCGCCTGAGCGGAGGGATCCGGTGAGGTCCGACGCCACCGCCAAGGGCCCGAAGCGGGCCCCCCACCCGGAGGGAGCGGTGCCGCGCCGGGCGTCGCGCCCGTTCGTGGTGCAGGTGGCGGGGGTGCGCAAGGTGGCCGGGACCACCCGCCACGAGCGCCGCTGCGGGGTGATCGACGGCCTGGCCGCCGTCGGGGCGGCGGTGCCGGAGGGCGAG
>DATCBL010000352.1:0-3255 GCA_036511875.1 Acidimicrobiales bacterium | reverse complement strand
GGCTACGACGGCATGGTCATCCCCGACAGTCTCTGCTACCCCAAAGAGTCCGACTCCACCTACCCCTTCTCGCCCGACCACACCCGCGAGTTCCTCGAGGACAAGCCGTTCATCGAGCCGTTCTCCCTCATCCCGGCCCTGGGCGTGGCCACCGAACGGCTGCGGTTCATCACCTTCGTCCTCAAGCTGCCCATGCGCCACCCGCTGCTGGTGGCCAAGCAGGCCTCCTCGGTCGCCGTGATGACCAACAACCGGCTGGCCCTGGGCGTGGGGTCCAGTCCCTGGCCCGAGGACTACGAGCTGGTCGACGTGCCCTGGGAGGGCCGCGGCACGCGGATGGACGAGGCGGTGGCCATCGTGAAGGGCCTGTCGGCCGGGGGCTTCTTCGAGTACCACGGCGAGGTCTACGACCTGCCCCCGGTCAAGATCAGCCCGACCCCCACCGAACCCCTCCCCATCCTGGTCGGAGGCCACGCCACCCCGGCCCTCCGCCGGGCCGCCCGGTCCGACGGCTGGCTCCACGGGGGAGGCGACCCCGCCGACCTGCCCGGCCTGCTCGAGCGCCTCGGCCGGCTCCGGGAGGAGGAGGGGACCGCCGACCGGCCGTTCGAGGTCCACGTGATCTCGCTCGACGCCTACTCGCTGGACGGCATCCACCGTCTGGAGGAGCAGGGGGTGACCGATGTGATCGTGGGCTTCCGCTGGCCCTATGCGGTGGGCCCGGACACCGAGGAGCTCCAGACCAAGCTGGACAACCTCCGTCGGTTCGCCGACGACTTGATCGACAAGGCGCGGCCGTGACCACGGCCCGGGAGCTGGGGCAGGCCTCGATGGCTGCGGTGGAGTCCAAGGACCGCGACGCCTGGCTGGCCCTGTTCGCCGACGACGGTGTGGTCGAGGATCCCATCGGTCCCTCCGCCTTCGACCCCGACGGCCGGGGCCATCGCGGTCGAGAGGCCATCGCCGCCTTCTACGACGCGGTCATCGCCGCCAACGAGTCGATCACCTTCCACATCCGCCAGTCCTTCCTGTGCGGCGACGAGGCGGCCAACGTGGGGGTGATCCGCATCGGGTTCGCCGGCGGTGCCGCGGTGGAGGTGGACGGGATCTACATCTACCGACGGTCGCCGGACGACAAGATCGCCTCGCTGCGGGCCTTCTGGGAGCCGGACGCCGTCCGTTCCGTCCCCTAGTCCCATGGGAAGTCGGGCCACCCGGCCGGGTCGAGCGGTCGGGCCCCCGAACCGGGGACCGGGATCAGTCCCAGCCGGTGAAGCCGTACTGCTGGTGCGGGCCCATGACCGCACACTCGAGCATGCCGTAGCCGACCTGGCCGTCGTAGGTGAACTTGGCCGCGTACTCGGTGAGGGCCCAGGTGGAGTAGGACGGGTCGGCCGGCGGGACGGACTGGCCCTGGACGACCAGCTCGCCCTGGTACATTCCGTGCTTCCAGTCCGGCTCGAGGCCGTAGCCGCTGCCGAGCAGGAGGGGGAAGGGGAGGAGGGTCTCGACCTCGACCTCGGTCGTCTTGTTCCCGTGGGCCCCGTAGTAGGTCAGCGTGGCCCCGGTCACCGAACGAGTGCCCGGGGCGAAGCGGAGCTGGTGCTCGGGCCGGCCCAACCACTCGGCCGGGCGTCCGGAGCCGAGCGGGAACACCCGGTGGGCGTCCTGCATGATCCGCTCGCCGCTGGGGCGCTCCTGCACGATGGTGACCAGGGCGTGGTCGTCGAACCGCACCGGGGCGTAGATCCAGAAGAAGCCGCCCTGGGTGTCGGTGGCCCGGATGCCGGGCGGCTCGGGCTCACCGACCGGGCGCACCCCCCACGAGCGGTCCCGACATCCCCAGTACCGGTCGGGGGCGAGCTCGAGCCGGCGGTCGCCGAGCCCCAGCGTGCCGGTCCACGATCCCACCTGGGCGAAGCGCGTGGAGTCGAAGGTCACCCGGCTGAACTGGCGGTCGAAGTGCCTCGACTCGAGGTGGGCCTCCGAGAACCCGTCGTAGACGGCGTCGAGCTCGAGACCCCACTCGTTGGGCTCCACGATCACCCGGACCTGTTCCAGCCCCTTCACCACCTCCACCCGAATCGGTCCCACCGAGGCGTCCATCCGGTCGGCCCCGAGGGTCTTGGAGGACCGCACCACCCGGTGGTCCCCGCCCCACAGCACCGACACGAAGGCGTCGGCCACGCTGAGGTTGGGGTACTGGCCGACCCCGATGACGGCGAACAGTTCGTCCTCGGTCCCGTGCACGCCGGCGGCACCGTGGATGTTGAAGTAGTAGCGGTCGTAGAAGTTGCGGTCCGACGGCCCGACGAAGCGCATGGGTTCGGAGATCTGGTGGACCGGGTAGTCGTCAAGGGGCGAGAGCATCGGCGTTCCTCGGGATCGGGGCACCCCGGAGACCCGGAGGTCCGGAAGGCGCGCGGCTGGCGAGGCGAGCGTAGCGAGGATCCCGGCGATGGGGCGTCCCCGCGGGCTGGGGGCTACAATTTCCAGGAGCGGCAAGGTCGATGGTCGACACCACCGGTTGGCGTGACCATTCCGGCCCTGCCCGTCCGGTTCGAGCCTGGGAGGGCCAGTGAAATCGTACGATCGTCTGTTCATCGGCGGGGAGTGGGTCGAGCCGTCTTCGACTGCGGTGTTCGACGTGGTGTCACCCACCACCGAGGAGCTGGTCGGTCGGGTCCCCGAGGCACAGCAGGCCGACGTGGACCGGGCTGTCGCCGCCGCCCGGGAGGCGTTCGACCGGGGCCCGTGGCCCCGTATGAGCCCGATCGAGCGCGCCGCGGTGCTGACCAAGGTGGCCGAAGCCATCCGCGACGACATGCAGGGCATGTCGGAGCTGATCTCCAACGAGATGGGCTCCCCGATCTCGTGGGGCACGCTGGCCCAGGTGCTGGCGCCCACCATGATCCTCGACTACTACGCCGGCCTGGGTTCGACCTTCGCCTTCGACACGGTCAAGGACGGCCTGATGGGCCCGGTGCTGGTGGCCAAGGAGCCCGTCGGCGTGGTGGCCGCCATCACCCCGTGGAACGTCCCCCTCTTTTTGGCCTGCGCCAAGCTGGCCCCCGCCCTCCTGTCGGGGAGCACCGTGGTGTTCAAGCCCGCCCCGGAGACCCCCCTCGACGCCAACGTGTTGGCGGAGATCTTTGCCGACGCCGGCCTGCCCGAGGGAGTGCTCAGCGTCGTTCCGGCGGGGCGCGAGGTCGGCGAGTACCTCGTCAACCATCCCAGCGTGGACAAGGTGTCCTT
>DATCBL010000351.1:0-5133 GCA_036511875.1 Acidimicrobiales bacterium | reverse complement strand
CGCCGTGCGACACCAACCACGCCACCACCGTCTCGGTGGCCACGGCATCGAAGGGCACCAGCACGCAGCGGCTCACGATGGTGGCCAGGTGGGGCGGGAGGTCGTCGGCCAGCAGGACGAAGACGGTGGCCGGAGGGGGCTCCTCGACCGTCTTCAACAGGGCGGGCACCGACTCGCGGGCCAGATGGACGTCGGCCACCATCAATACCTGGCGGGCCGCCTCGAGCGGCCGCCGCTGGGCCCGGGTGACGATGGACTGGGCGTCGGCCACGGTGACAGAGGCTCCGGTCCGCTCAACCACCACCAGGTCGGGATGAGTCCCGGCCCGGGCCCGGCGACAGGCGTTGCAGACGCCGCACCCGCCCTCGGGGCACAGCAACGCGGCGGCCAGCCCCCGGGCCGCCGCCCGCTTCCCCGATCCGGGCGGGCCATGGAGCAGGTAGGCGTGGACCGGTCGACGGGCCGCGGCCATCAGTTGCATTACGGCCCGGGGCTGGCCCACCACCTCCTCGAACAGTTCGGGGACTGGCCTCCCGTCCGCGCTCACCGGCCCTCGCCCAGCCGCTCCCGGACCCCGGTCCACACCGCGGTGGCCACCGCCTCGACCGGGCCGGTGCCGTCCACCACCAACCAGGGGGTGTCCTGCCGGTCGGCCAGCTGCCGGTAGCCGTCGGCCACCCGTTGCCGGAACCCCTCGTCCTGGCGCTCCATGCGGTCGTTGGCCGAGCCCCGACGCCGGTCCCGCCCCACGGCCAGGTCCACCTCCACCAGCACGTAGAGGTCCGGGGCCAGACCGGCGGTGGCCCACTCCACGAGCCGGGCCAGGTCCCCGAGGTCGAGACCCCTGCCGTAGCCCTGGTAGGCCAGGGTCGACGCCGAGTACCGGTCGGTCACCACCCAGGTGCCCGCTTCGAGGGCCGGTCGCACCACGTCGATGACGTGCTGGGCGCGGTCGGCGGCCATCAGCAGTGCCTCGGTCCGCGGCGCCACGCGGCCCTGGTCCGGATCGAGCACCAGCGGGCGCAGGGCCACCCCGAGCGCGGTGTCCCCGGGCTCGAAGGTCAGCAAGGCCCCCAGACGATCGGCCAGCAACCGGGCCTGGGTGGACTTCCCGCAGCCGTCGATCCCCTCGAGCGCGATGAGGCGGCCCGGTACGCTCGCCATCACCTAAAAGGGTGGATCCTCGTCACGGCCGCCCGCGGTCGACAGCTTGGGGGGGCTCCGCTTCACCGCCGCGGTCTTGCCGGCCGCTGCCCTCTTCTTGGCCGGGGCCTTCTTGGCCGGTGCCTTCTTCTTGGCCGTGGCCTTCTTGGCCGGTGCCTTCTTCGGGGTGGCCTTCTTCCGGGTCGCCGGCCCGGCGGCGCGGCGCTCGGCCAGCAGCTCGGAGGCCCGCTCGACGGTGAGGCTCTCCACGTCGTCACCCCGACGCAACGAGGCGTTGGTGGTGCCGTCGGTCACATAGGGCCCGAACCGCCCGTCCTTCACCACCATGGTCAGCCCGGTGTCGGGATCGGCACCCATCTCGCGGAGGGGCCCCTTGGCGTTGCGCCCACCCCGGGTCTTCGGCTGGGCGAACAGGGCCAGGGCCTCGTCGACTCCGACGGTCAGGATCTGGTCCTCGGTGAGGAGGCTGCGGGTGTCGGTCCCCATCTTCAGGTAGGGGCCGAACTTCCCGTTGTGGGCCACGATCTCCTCGTGGCTGACCGGGTCGGTGCCCACCACCCGGGGGATGCGCAGGAGCTCGAGCGCCTGTTCGAAGGTCAGGGTGGCCGGGGTCATCGACGAGAACAGCGAGGAGGTGCGGGGCTTCGGGCCACCGTCGACCAGCTCACCGAGCTGGACGTAGGGGCCGAACCGGCCGGCTCGGACCTGCACTGGCAGGCCGGTCTCGGGGTCCTCGCCGAGGACCCGGTCCGAGGACGGCGCCTCCAGCATGGCCTCCGCCTTCTCGACGGTGAGCTCGTCGGGAGCCAGGTCCTCGGGGATGGAGACCCGGTCCTCGCCCCGCTGGAGGTAGGGGCCGTAGCGGCCCACCCGGGCCACCACGTCCTGCCCGTCGGTCCCGACCCCGATCGGGATGGAGTTGATCTCCCGGGCGTCGATCTCACCCAGGTAGGTGCTGACCTCGCGCTTCAGCCCGAGGCCCGACCGGTGACCGGTCGCCGGGGCGTGGCCGGCGCCGCCGTTGGCCGAGGCCACCTCCCCGTTGTCGGTGCCCGCCCCGTTGGACGGATCGGGGCCGCCGAAGTAAAAGCGGGTCAGCCAGGGCAGCACCTCCTCGGTCCCCGAGGCGATGGCGTCGAGGTCGTCCTCCATCGAGGCGGTGAACCCGTAGTCCACCAGGTCGGCGAAGTACCGCTCCAGCAGGCCGACCACGGCGAAGGCGGTGAACGAGGGCACCAGTGCGGTCCCCTTCTTCCACACGTAGCCCCGGTCGAGGATGGTGGCGATGACACTGGCGTAGGTCGACGGCCGCCCGACGCCCAGATCCTCCATGGCCTTGACCAAGGAGGCCTCGGTGTACCGGGCCGGGGGCTGGGTGGCGTGCGACCCGGGCTCGAGGTCCTCCACCGCGGCCGGGTCGCCCTCGGCCATGGGGGGCAGGTGCACCTCCCGGTCGGCCAGCTCGGCCTCGGGGTCGTCCTCCCCCTCCACGTAGGCCCGCAGGTAGCCGGGGAACTGGATGACCTTTCCCGAGGCCGAGAACTCGGCCCGGCGGCCGCCGACGCCCTCGGGGCCGGCGGCGGTGCCGACCAGCCGGACCTGGGCACTGGTGCCGGTGGCGTCGGCCATCTGCGAGGCCACCGTCCTCTTCCAGATGAGGTCGTAGAGGCGGAACTCGTCACCGGACAGGGCCCGGGACGCCTGGTCGGGGGGGCGGAACGTCTCGCCGGCCGGCCGGATGGCCTCGTGGGCCTCCTGGGCGTTCTTGACCTTGCGCTCGTACCGGCGGGGCTGGGCCGGCACGTACTCCGGCCCGTAGAGGGCTCGGGCCTGGGCCCGGGCCGCGTCGAGGGCCTGGCTCGACAGCGTCGTCGAGTCGGTCCGCATGTAGGTGATCCACCCGTCCTCGTAGAGGCGCTGGGCCACCTGCATGGCCCGCTTGGAGCTGAAGCGCAGCTTGCGCCCGGCCTCCTGCTGGAGGGTGGAGGTCATGAACGGGGCCGAGGGCGAGCGGCGGAACGGCTTGTGGGTCATCGAGCTGACCATGAAGGGCACCTCGGCCAAGCCGGCGGCCAGCGCCCGGGCCTCCTCCTCGCCGAGGACCACCACCGATCCGGGGGAGGTCAGCCTCCCCGACTCGTCGAAGTCGCGACCCGAGGCCAGGGGAACGTCGTCCACCGCGGCCAGGGCGGCGGTGAACGACCGCGGGGTGGTCCCGGCGGCCGGTTCGGGCGGGCCGTCGCCGGCGGTGAAGGTGGCGTCGATCCCCCACCACCCGGCCGAGCGGAAGGCCATCCGGGCCCGCTCCCGTTCGACCACCATGCGGGTGGCCACGCTTTGGACCCGGCCGGCGGACAGCCGGGGCATGATCTTCTTCCACAGGACGGGGGAGACCTCGTAGCCGTAGAGGCGGTCGAGGATCCGGCGGGCCTCCTGGGCGTCCACCAGCCTCCGGTCCAGGTCCCGCCACTCGAGGACGGCCCGCTCGATGGCAGGCCGGGTGATCTCGTGGAAGACCATCCGCTTGACCGGCACCCGGGGCTCGAGCACCTCGAGCAGGTGCCAGGCGATGGACTCCCCCTCCCGGTCCTCGTCCGAGGCCAGGTAGACCTCACTGGCCTGCTTGACCAGCTGCTTCAACTTGTTCACCTGGGACTTCTTCTGCGACGAGATCACGTACAGCGGCTTGAACCCGTTGTCGACATCCACGCCCAGGCGGCTCCAGGCCTCACCCTTGTAGGCGGCCGGCACCTCGTCGGCCCCCCGGGGGAGGTCCCGGATGTGGCCGATGGACGACTCCACCACATAGTCCGAGCCCAGCAGGCCGCCGATGGTCTTGGCCTTGGCCGGGGACTCCACGATGACCAGGGGCTTGGCCCCGGACCGGGGACGTTGTCCACCACCGGATCCGTTGCCGGTGCCCGGGGCCGTGGGCGTCTCTGTCTGGTCGGTGGATGGCATGGTTGTCGTGGGGCACAGGGTGAATGCTGGGACGAGGCCTTGTCAACCCCACCCCCCGGTCACCGGGGCGGCGCGACACCCATGACCAGGTATTCAGTCGTGTGAAGAGTCCATGGCCACCGTAGCGGCCTCGTCCAGGGCGGCGACCTCGCCGGCCGGCAGCTCGCTGTCCATCGACTCGGTCTTCCGCTTGGAGAAGGCGATGGAGGCGAGCAGGACGACCAGGGACACGCCGGCGATGGCCAGGCGGGCGCCGGTGTGGTGGCGCAGGGTGATCACCGCGGGCAGGATCAGGAGCGAGACCAGGTTCATCACCTTGATCAGCGGGTTGAGGGCGGGACCGGCGGTGTCCTTGAACGGGTCGCCGATGGTGTCCCCGATGACCGCGGCCTTGTGGGCCTCGGACCCCTTGCCGCCCTCGTTGCCGTCCTCGATGTACTTCTTGGCGTTGTCCCAGGCCCCACCGGAGTTGGACAGGAAGTTGGCCATCAGCTGCCCGGTTAGGATGGCCCCGACCAAAAAGGCCCCGAGGGCGAAGTAGCTGATCCCGAAGCCCACGATGACCGGGGACAGCACGGCGAGGAGGGCCGGGGTGGCCAGCTCCCGCTGCGAGGCCGTGGTGCAGATGGCGATGACCTTCCCGTACTCGGGCTTCTCGGTGTAGTCCATGATCCCCGGGTGCTCGCGGAACTGGCGCCGCACCTCTTGGACCACGGTGCCGGCCGACCGGCCCACGGCCCGGATGGCCAGGGCCGAGAAGATGAAGGCGATCGAACCGCCGATGAGGACCCCGATGAAGATGGTCGGGTGGGAGACGTTGATGGAGGTCTGGGGCAGGTCGAACAGCCAGTTCACCGGGGCCCCGATCGGAGCGTGCAGGCCCAACTGGGAGGCGATGGTCTCCACGAAGGAGCCGAACAGCGACACCGAGGCGATGACGGCCGACCCGATGGCCACGCCCTTGGTGATGGCCTTGGTTGTGTTGCCCACCGCGTCCAGGCTGACCAT
>DATCBL010000350.1:0-2170 GCA_036511875.1 Acidimicrobiales bacterium | reverse complement strand
TGGCCGGATCGATGGCCATGCCCACGATGGGCCGGTTGAGCGGCGTGCCGGTCAGGGCGCCGAAGCAGACCGCGCCCCCGAAGGCGGCCACGTCACCCTGGGCGTCGACCTCGTAGTAGCCGCTCCCGTCGGGGAGGGCGGCCGATCCCACCACCGACCCGGCGGGCAGGTGGCTCATGCAGTTGTTGACCACCGGTCCGAGGGGGGGACCGCTGAAGGGAAGGGACGGTGACCCGGGCGTGGTCACCGGGTTGGAGAGGCCCGGCGACGAGAGGGCACCCACATTGTCGACGGCGGTGACCGAGTAGGTATAGGTAGTGCCGGCCTCGACCGAGTTGTCGACGAAGGTGGTGCCCGTGACCGATCCCAGCGACGACCCGTCCCGATCGATCTGGTAGTTCTTGATCGTTCCGCCCGCCTCGGTGGACGGCGACCAGCTCACCTGCACCGACGAGGGGGAGAGGGCCAGGGCAGTCACGCTGCCCGGCGCCGAGGGGCTGGCCGAGTTGCCCGAGGGGGTATAGGTGTGCGGGTCGAAGACCTGGCCGGCGGCGTTGGTGGGGTCGACCACCACGGTGGTGCCGGTGACCGTCACCTTCAAGAAGTTGTAGACGTCGGCAGCCGATTGGGGCGTGGGGGTGCCGGGGGGTCCGCACGCCGATCCGGAGCCGCTGGTGGGTCCGGCGCCACTCGGGCTCCAGCCCAGCGCGTAGATGTCCTCGGTGGCGAGCAGCGCGGTGCAGGTGGCGCCGCCGTTGACCGGCTCGAGGACGGCACCGCCGCCCCCGGTGACGTAGTTGGTGATCTGGCCCGCCCCGTGGGGGTTGATCCGCTGGTAGGTGTGGGCATGGCCGTTGAAGGCGATGGACACCCCGTTGTGGGACAGCAGGGCCTCGAGGCTGGTGGAGGCGTTGGGGTTGGCCGAGCTGTTCTGGAGCAGGGTGTCACTGGCCTGGGTCGAGTTGTCCGAGCGCAGGGGGAAGTGGAACACCGCCATCTTGACGCCGCCCGGGTGGCTGGCCAGATCCGCCGCCAACCACTGGTACTCGGGCGAGCTGGGCGTCCAGTGCTGGTCGTAGTCCACCTGGTAGAGATTGGACGTCCCCACGTTCGAGTCCCCCCACGACGCGTCCAGCACATAGATGCGCACGTTCCCGGTGGAGATGGCGTACCAGGCGGCCGGCTCGGTGCTGGCGGGCACCCCGGCCGCGGAGTCGGCCGGGTAGGAGTTGAAGTCGTACGCGCCCGACGAGGCGGCGGTGGTGTTGGACTCCGGCCAGACCCGAAGGCCGTCCACGTTCTGCCCGTGGTTGCCCACCGCCCCGAAGGTGGGGAGGCCTCCGGTCTCCGGCCAGTAGGAGGGCCCGAAGATGTCACTGACCTCTGACCCCGTCTGTTGCAGGTCGCCGTAGTCGGTCTGGGTGCCCCCGGAGTAGGCCACGTCGCCCGCCGTGACCACGAACTTGGCTCCGGACTTTCCGATGAGGGAGTCGATGGCGGCCTGGTCGGTGTTGAGGGTGCCGGCGAAGTCGGTGCCGGTGGAGTAGTTGGTCTCGCCCAGGTCGCCGACCACGTCGAAGGTCAGCGGCGCCGACGAGCCCACGGCGTCCAGGGTCGTGAACGTGGGGGCCGCATTGGTGCCGAGCAGGTCGACCGGGCTCGATCCCCCCGTGAAGGGCCGGTAGCAGTAGGTGGTGCCGGCCTGCAGGCCGGAGATGGTCACGGTGGACTGGTACTCGCTGACCGAGCCCACGGTGAACTGGCGCGAGGTAGCGCTCGAGGGAGAGCCCGAGAGGGGCACCAGGTTGGGCAACGTCGACGGCACGGCCACCTGGTTGGCGGTGCAGTTCCCCGGGGTGCCCCACTCCAGTGTTCCCGGTGCCGAGGTGGCGGGAGCCCCGGTGGCCCAGGTCACGTCGGCCGACGTCTGAGTGAGGTCGGTCACGTAGGGAGCCCGGGTGAGGCTGGGGTCGGCGCCCGAGTACGGCGTCACCGCCACCGGGATGTCGGTCGCCGCACCGGCACTGGGCGCCACTCCGGCCATCGACATAAGTCCGGCCACGCCCGCGGCCAACGCCACGGCCATCCGCTTGATCATCGCACCCCTGCCCTTTTGCAACTGCCCTGTGAGCGCAAGGTACCGGCGGGCCGAGCGCGTCCGCAATGGACG
>DATCBL010000349.1:0-3449 GCA_036511875.1 Acidimicrobiales bacterium | reverse complement strand
CGAGTTGGTGGGAAACAGGTCATTGACGCCATGGCCCGAGAGGTCCAGGCTGGCCGGTGTGAGAGTTCGCCAGGTGGTCATCGTGATCTACCCGGGCCTGCAGTCCCTCGACGCCCTCGGACCCCTGGAGGTGTTCGCCGGGGCCTCCCGGGTGGCCGGCAGCTCCCGCCGGGGTGGCTACTCGGTACGCCTGGTGTCCGCCGACGGCCGGCCGGTCCAGACCGGCAGCGGGGTGGTCCTGGGCGCCGAGCCGCTCCCCGCCGAAGACGAGCCGATCGACACCTTGGTGCTCCCCGGTGGGGACCAGGCCCGGTCCGCCCGGGCCGACGAATCCCTGGTGACCTGGATCAGACGCGCCGCGCCCCGGTCCCGTCGCGTGGCCACGGTGTGCACGGGCGCGTTCCTGGCCGCCGAGGCCGGCCTCCTGGCCGGCCGGAGGGTCACCACCCATTGGGCCTGGGCCGAACAGCTGGCCGAGGAGTATCCCGACCTCCAGGTGGACGCCGACCCGATCTACCTCCACGACGGCAAGTACTGGACCAGCGCCGGTGTCACCGCCGGCATCGACCTGGCCCTGGCCCTGGTCGACGACGACCATGGCGGGGAGGTGGCCCAGACGGTGGCCCGGTGGCTGGTCATGTTCCGGCACCGCCCGGGTGGCCAGACCCAGTTCGCCTCGCCGGTGTGGGTCCCCCGCGCCGAGCGGTCCACGGTGCGGGCGGTCCAGACCCTGGTGGAGTCGGCCCCGGCCGGGGACCACCGGCTCCCGGCGCTGGCCGCGGCGGCGGCCATGAGCGTGCGGCACTTCACCCGGGTCTTCACCGACCAGGTGGGGGAGACCCCCGGCCGGTTCGTGGAGCGGGTCCGGCTCGAGGCCGCCCGGCACGAGTTGGAGTCCACCTCGGACACGCTCGATCTGATCGCCGACCGGTGCGGTTTCGGTTCCGCCGAGACCCTGCGCCGGACCTTCCAACGCCGTCTCAACGTCGCCCCCGACCACTACCGCCGCCGGTTCCGGACCGCGGGGACCGAGAGGAGGTCGGCATGACCGATCGTCTGCACGTGGCCGTTCCCCTGTTCCCCGGCTTCACCGCCCTCGACGCCGTCGGCCCCTACGAGGTGCTCCAACGCATCCCCACCATCGACATCACCTTCCTCGGGCATGGCCGAGGCGAGGTCCGGAGCGACAACGGCATCCTGGGGATGACCGCCGATGCCGCGTTCGAGGAGTACCCCGAGCCCGACGCCCTGGTGTTCCCGGGCGGGGTCGGGACCCGGGCCCTCCTGGACGACCAGAGGGTGCTGGAGTGGGTGCGCCACGCCCATCGGACCACCCGACTGACCACCTCGGTCTGCACCGGCTCTCTGGTGCTCGGCGCCGCCGGGCTCCTCGACGGCCTGTCCGCCGCCACCCACTGGGCCTGCTACCCGGAGCTCGCCGCCCTCGGGGCCGTGCCCACGGCCCAGCGGGTGGTGGAGCACCTCGACGAGCGGATCATCACCGCCGCCGGCGTCTCCAGTGGGATCGACATGGCCCTCCGGATGGTGGAACTGCTGGTCGACCGCACCGCGGGCCAGGCGGCCCAGCTGATGATCGAGTACGACCCCGAGCCCCCCTTCGACGCCGGTTCCGTGGCCAGGGCCGACGATGTCGTCGTGAACCGGGTGATCGAGTACGCCCGACGCCGCCACTAGCGCGACCCCGATCGTCGTCCACCGCAGCCGGGAACGCCGACCCCCTGCAGTACCATGGAGGGGTCGAGCCGGCCCCGGGCGGTCCGGGGAACGCCGGTGTCGGAGAGGGAGTGGCTGTGCGACGAAGGATGATGCACGGGAAGATCCATCGGGCCCGGGTCACCGACGCCGACCTCAACTACGTGGGATCCATCTCCATCGACCCCATCCTGATGAAGGCCGCCGACATCGTTCCCGACGAGCAGGTCTCGGTGTACAACCTCAACAACGGCTCCCGACTGGAGACCTACGCCATCGAAGGGAACGACGGGGAGATCTGCCTCAACGGTGCCGCGGCCCGGCTGGCCCAGGTGGGCGACCTGGTGATCATCGTGACCTACGTGGACCTCGACGAGGCCGAGATCGCCGCCCACCAGACCTCGGTCGTCGTGGTGGACGAGGACAACCGCCCGCTCGATCCGGTCTGAGCGAGCTCCCAGCCACCCTCTGGACGGTGGTCGAGCGGGTCACTCCTCCCGTTCGAGGAGTCGGACGTGGGAAGGACCCTTCTGGAGAACCTTGGCGAACTCGGCCCCGAAGGCGTCCAGGTCCGGGCAGGCCCTCATGGCCGACACCACCGACGCCATCCGGCTGTCGATCCGGGGCCGGCCGACGTCCTCGAGCCACTGGTGGACGGTCGGCCGGAAGCCGGGATCGTCCGGCGACCGCCTGAGCTCGCGTCCCACGTCGGGATCGATGGCGTCGTAGACGAACAGCACCACGTACCTGGCCCATCCGAGGGGTGGTTGCTCCCCAGAGGCCACCCCGTCGAGCCGGGCCAGCTCCACCCAGAAGTCCCGGGGGAACCTCGATGCCCACGCACCGATGTCCTCGGCGATGGAGGCCTGCACGGCCCACTGGGCCGACTGCTTGGCCCGCACCTTGGCGTAGCCCGTGGCCTCGTCGACCAGGCCGGTGATCCCGACGGTGGCCGCGGCGCGGACGATGGACTCCGAGACCGCCGCCGCCCGGGCCGGCTGCTTCTTTATCGGTCCGGCGGCCCGGGCCGACAGGAACAGGTCGGCCACGGCCACCAGACTCGCCGCCTCGTACCCCCGCTCGGTGCCCGAACCCCGGGTCGGCCGGAACCGCACCGTAGTGAGGTCCGCTGGTCGTCGTTCGTGGTCGGGGAGCTTGCGGATCACCCGGGCCAGGTCGCTCGGATCGGGGCCGCCGACGAAGGCTCGGGCCACCCCCTCCTCTCCGAGCACCCGTCGTCCGTCGCTCAAGACGTGGCCCTCGAATCCGACGCCCCCGATGGTGAGCTGCCCGCGGAAGACCGAGCGGGGCACCCCGTCCCCCGGGGGCCTGGCGCGGCTCGGGGTGGTGACGACCTTGCCGGACTTGGCCCACCGGGCCTGGACCGCACGACGGGCGATCTCGCTCCGCTCGGCGGGGGAGAGAGAGCGGGCCCGGGCCCGCCCACCCTTCCTGGCCCCGAGCCGGCCGAGTTCGCGTGCCGCGCTGCTGGCCTTCTTCTCTTCGGCCATCGCCCCTCCTTCCCACTTTCCGACCGGTGCCCTCGAGTTGACGCCGACCGGTTCGTCCGCCTGCTTCCAAGTCAAGTATAGAACGTGCCCGGGCAAGTAGTAAACCGACCCGGGCAAGTAGCGGTCGGTTCCGGGACGGTGGGGTGGTCCCGTCGGGGGTCGATCCCGCCCGGCGTCGTCCGCGTCGGCCGCGCGCCAGGGGCACCGGTCCCAGGTCAGCGGTCG
>DATCBL010000348.1:0-2353 GCA_036511875.1 Acidimicrobiales bacterium | reverse complement strand
GGAGAGGGCCTGGGGGGCGGTGGGGCCGAATCCGGTGATCATGGAGACGAGGACGAACTCCACCACCCCCAGACCGCCCGGGGTGATGGGGATGGCGGCCAGGATGTTGGCCAGTCCGTAGGCCATCAACAGGTCCACCGGGGAGATGAAATGGCTGAAGGCGGCCACGAAGACCCAGAGGGACGCCGCATCCAGCAGCCAGTTGGCCGCGGCCCAGCCGATGGCCCGGCGGGTGAGGGACCGGTCCTGCATGAGCACCGCGAACCGGGCCGCCAACCGTTCGACCAGGGCCGTGGTTTGGTCGGCGTCGAGGAAGCGGATCCGGCCCGCCACCCGTCGGATGACCCGACTGGCCCGTTGCTGGCCCCGGGTGAGCAGGTAGAAGAGGCCCCCGAAGGCGCCCAACAGGACCACCCCGACCCCGGCGGCCACGATGACCAGGATGGAGGCCGACTGCGACTGGTGGCCGTGGTGAGCGGCCGGGACGTGGAAGCCGTGGGTGACCAGGAAGGCGACCAGCGAGCACCAGAACATCACGTTGAGCACGACCGCCGACCCGATGCCCTGGGTCCCGAGGGCGAAGCCGGCGTCCGACCCCGTGACCCCCGACTGGGTGAGCAGTCGGTAGCCGAGGGCGGCCCCCGGAGCGGTCCCGCCGGGGGAGACGTGGCTGAGGGCCAGCGTGGACATGTTGATGCGGAAGAGCCGGAAGCGGCGGGGGCCGTCGTCGGGGAGCACGGCGTGGGTCAGCTGGGTGTAGGCGACCAGGGCGCCGATCTCCAACAGGACACCGAGGGCCAGGTAGCCGAGGTTGATGTGGGCCAGGGAGTTGACCTCGGCCCGGTGGCTGGCCAGGAGGGGCAGAGCTACGTAGAAGAGGAACAGGAACACCACCAGGGTGCCCACGCTGAGCCGGACCTCTCGCCGCACGAACGGCCCCCGGTGCCACCACCTCCGCCGGGGCCGGGGCGCGCCCTCCTCCTGATCGCCTCCCATCCCGACCATGTTGGCACGCCCGACCCCTTTGGACCTGACATGCTGGCCTGGTGACGGAGTCGGTCCACCAGGATCCAGAGGTCGCCGGAACCCCGCCCGGGGGTCGACAGGTTCCGGTCCCGCTGGGCTCCGACGGGCCGGTCACGGCCGTCCACGTCACCGGGCACGGGCCCACCACCGTCATCAGCGAGACGCCGGTCGAGCGCCTCGACCGCGAGGTGGGCCCGGACGCCCCCCGCCGCGAGCGACTCTTCGCCGCCGCCTCGGCCAAGGGGGTCCCACTGCGGACCATCCTCACCATCGACGCCGTGGTCATCGCCACCTGGGTCCTCTACCGCCTGCTCGGTCGGCTCCGCGCCGTCATCCTGTGGATCTTCATCGCCGCGTTCATCTCGCTGGTCCTCAACCCGGCGGTCAACTTCCTCCAACGGCACCGGTTCCGCCGGGGCAGCGCGGTCGGGGTGGTGCTCACCGTGGCCCTGCTGGCCTTCGCCGGGCTCCTGGCCCTGTTCGGCTACCCCCTGGTCAACTCCCTGACCCATGTGGCCACCCGGCTTCCGACCATGGTGGACCAGGTGCAGAAGGGCCACGGCTGGCTGGCCCACACCCTCCAGAAGTTCCATCTCCTGTCCTGGGTGCAGAAGAACGCCCCCAAGCTGAAGACGGCGGCCGACAACCTAGGGAAGCCGGCGCTCACCGTCGGGACCAATCTGGGCAAGGCGGTGGCCTCCACCATCCTGGCCTTCACCACCATCGCCTTCCTCACCCTGTTCATGCTGTTGGAGGCCCCCCAGCTCCGGCGCAGCCTCTTGAGCACCATGCGGCCGGACCGCAGCCGGACCGTCGAGGACATCGCCCACCGGGTGTCGAGGTCGGTGACCTCCTACGTGCTGGGCACCGTCGCCCTGTCGGTGCTCTTCGGGGTGGTGGTGCTGGTCACCCTCCTCATTCTCGGGGTCCCCTTCGCCCTCCTGATCGGACTCTGGGTGGCGCTGGTGGCCATGATCCCCCTGGTCGGAGGGCTGATCGCCGGGGTTCCCAGCGTGCTGATCGCCGCCCTGCACTCGCCCACCTCCGGGTTGGTCATGATCATCGTCTTCGTGGGGTTCCAGCTGGTCGAGAACCACTTCCTCTACCCGGTGGTGATGAGCCGGACGGTCCGGATGAACCCCTTGTGGGTGCTGTTGGCCGTACTCATCGGGGCCAATCTCGGCGGGGTGTTCGGGTCCACGCTGGGTGCGCTGACCGGGGCCCTGGTGGCCATCCCGGTGGGCGGGGCCATCCAGGTGGTGTTCCGCGAGGTCTGGGAGCGCACCCGGGCCACCGCTGCCACCGACGGTGAGCCCGGCCCCGATCC
>DATCBL010000347.1:0-3747 GCA_036511875.1 Acidimicrobiales bacterium | reverse complement strand
ACGGCGCCGCCGTGGCCGTCACGGTGCGCACCGGGGGCAGTGAGAGGCGCCTCCCCGCCGCCCACGTGATCTCATCGATGCCTTTCACCTCCCTGGCCCACATCGTCGATCCCCCGGTGCCCGAGGAGGTCCGGAGGGCGGCGGACGATCTGCGCTACCGGGACTTCATCACCGTGGCCCTGGTGGTTCCGGTGGAGCGGGGCTTCCCCGACAACTGGATCTACATCCACTCGCCCGACGTGAAGGTGGGACGCATCCAGAACTTCGGGTCGTGGTCCCCGTTCCTGGTCAAGGACGGCCGAACCTGCCTGGGCATGGAGTACTTCGTGTTCGAGGGGGACGACCTGTGGAACTGCTCCGACGACGAGCTGGTGGCGCTGGGCACCAAGGAGCTGGCCACCATCGGGCTGGTCGAGCCGGCCGACGTGGAGGCCGGCTACGTGGTGCGGATGCCCAAGGCCTACCCGGTCTATGACGACGTCTACCGCGACAACGTCGAGGTCATCCGTCGGTGGTTCGAGGAGCACGCCCCGAACGTCCACCCGGTGGGCCGCAACGGCATGCACAAGTACAACAACCAGGATCACTCCATGTACACGGCCATGCTGACGGTCGAGAACATCCACGGCGCCCGCCACGACATCTGGTCGGTGAACGTGGAAGAGGAGTACCACGAGGAGCGCGACACCGGCGACTCGGACCGGGCCGTTCGCCCGTCGGGGACCGGGCGGGACGCCCCCATCCTCCCGCGCCAGGCGGCGGGCTGAACCTGTTGGTGGTGGGCGGTCGACCGGGCCAGCCGGGTCCGGTCAGCCGTTCCCCTTCACGTGGTCTCCAGCGTGCGGTCGTCCAGGTCCTTCCGCAGCAGGGCCACCTCCTCGGCCAGGGCGCGGGAGTGGTCCTCCAGCCGGCCGACCTCCCAGCTGAGTCGGACGCAGACGGTGAGCAGGAACAGGGCGGCCAGCACCGTCAGCAGGTCGGGTGGGTTCTTGACCCCGAAGGCGTGGGCCAGGGAGTTGAACAGCCCGGGGAAGATGGCGAAGACGGCGATGCCCACCGCCACCACCAGCCACATGATGGCGTACTTCTCGTGCAGGTGGCGACGACGGGACAGCTCGATGATGACGGTGAGGGTCACCAGGGCGCTCACCAGGGCGATGATGTGGACTCCGGTCACAGGTCCTCCGTGGTTGGTAGGCGAATGGAGCGGGTGGAGTTGGAGTGGCGGCGGAAGACCGACAGCACCAGGACGGTGAGCACCCGGACCAGGTACAGCGAGGCCCGGGCCGCCGACTGGCTCGGGGTGCCGGCCAGGCGCGGGCGCATGGTCACCGGGACCTGGTGGACCCGGCCCCCGGCGTCGGCCACGATGATCAGCGACTCCACCGTGTCGGAGAGGTAGTCGGCCGGGTAGTTGCGGGCGAACAACTCGATGCCGGCTCGGTTGTGGGCCCGGAACCCCGAAGTCACGTCGGTGAGCCGGGTCCGGGTCACCCGCGACAGGTAGCGGGCCAGCAGGCGCATGGCGGCCCGGCGGACCCTCGGCACGGGGATGTCCCCCTGACCGGCGAAGCGGGCACCGATCACCACCTGGGCCCCGGGCTCGTCGTCGAACGCCCCCACCAGCAGGGGGATGTCCCGGGCGTCGTGCTGGCCGTCGGCGTCCACCTGGACCAGGACGTCGTACCCGTGCGACTGGGCCACCCGGAAGCCCACCCGCATGGCCCCTCCCACCCCCAGGTTGAACGGGTTGGAGACCACCTGGGCCCCGGCCTCCCGGGCCTGGGCCGCGGTCCCGTCGAGCGATCCGTCATCGACCACCAGCACCGTGCACCGGGGCACCGCGGTCTGTACCTCCTTCACCACGATCCCGACCGAGCGCTCCTCGTTGAGGGCCGGGAGCACCACGAGCATCTTCGGTTCGTTGGCCATGGGGGTCTCGTCGTCCTACGTGGTGGCCGCGGCTACGTCGGGCACTCCCGGTGACGGTGCGGCCACCGGGTCGGGAGGGGCGGGATCGGCCGCCGGGCCCTGCCCGGCCACCTCGTCGGAGTCGCTCCCCCTTCGCAGCCGGGACCAGAACCACTCGAGCTGGACGGCGGCCAATAGTACCAGCGAGACCTCGAAGGTGGTCCGGTACCGGGTCTGGCCGAAGGTCAGGGCCACCGAGCACACCACGTCGAGCCCGACCGCCCACAGGGGGAACGAGGGGATCCGGCGGCGGCGCAGGAGCACCGTGCCCCCGATGGAGAGGGCCAGCAGCACGTAGTACGCCACCAGCCCGGTGACCGCCCAGCGGTAGGGCCGGGTCTCCACGTAGGAGTCGAGGTGGATCTGCTGCATGGGGTGGAAGAAGCCGAAGGCCCGTCCCAGTTTGGCCAGCGTGACCGGGACCAGCCGGTTCTCGTGGGCCCGGACGTAGTCCAGGGCCAGATGTTGCAGCTGGGCGCCCTCCACCGACTCGTCGGCGTGGGTGTCCACCGACGGCTCGGCGGCGTAGTGCAGGGCACAGGGCATCGACCAGTAGCCCTCGTACGGGCCCGAGTACGTCGCCGCGCAGTCGGCCGAGGCCAGGGTCACCCCGAGCCCGCTGCTGATGTAGACCGGCTGGTCGAACCGGCTGAGGTTGTAGCCCACCCAGGGGCCCACCACCAGCGCCACCGTGACCAGCCCCACGGCCAGGGTGACGGCCCGGCGTCGCCAGGTCAGGGCCTTGGCCAGCAGCACCAGCGGCACCATGACGAACACCACCAGCAGGGTCAGTTCGTCCCGTCCGAGCATGGCCACCCCGAGCGAGGCCCCCAGCCAGATGGCCCGGGGGAGGGTCGGGCGCTTCCAGAACCGGTAGGTGAACCAGAGCACTCCGGCCACCAGCAGCGGGGCGATGGTCTCGGACAGGGCCAGCTCGTCGGTCATCCAGATGTTGGGGTAGACGGCCACCAGGAACGCGGCGATCAGGCCCACCCGTCGCCCGCCGATCTCCCGGCCGGTGTAGCCGCACACCACGATGGCCGCCGCTCCGAGGACGCAGCACCAGACCCGCTCGGCCAGGAACGTCTTGAGGCCCAGGGCCGAGGGGATGGCCACAAGGAAGAGGAACAGCGGGGGGAAGGAGGCCGACTGGACGGCGTGGTGGGCGTTATGGGGGATGTAGAGGTAGGGATTGATGAAACCGTGCCCGCTGACCAGGAGATTGGCGCCGTAGTGGTAGAAGTAGGCGTCCCCGCCGGCCACCTTGTTCGGGTCGCGGTAGACGGTGATCAGCCGGATGGTCAGGCCCACCAGCGTCCACAGCCCCAACCACAGCCACCAGCGCGGCGGGGAGTGGCTCCGGCGATGCATGACCGGTCAGCCTACGTCCACCGACCAGCCGGGAAGCGGTCCCTGGCCCCCGCACCTGACCGGTGGTTCGAACGTGCAACGATCGTCTGCCGTGACCACGATGGATCTCCTCTCCGGCTGGGAGCCGGAGGCTCCTGAGCCGCCCGGGGCCCCCGTCGTCGGCCCGGCGGGCGATGTCCCGGCCCGGGGGCCCCGGCCCCCGGTGCCCGGGCTGGACGGGATCCGGGCCGTCGCCGTGCTCGGGGTGCTGGCCTTCCACGGCGGGGTGACCCGGGTGGCCGGTGGCCTGCTCGGGGTGGACATCTTCTTCGTCCTGTCCGGCTTCCTGATCACGTCCCTGCTCGTCGGCGAGTGGTCGGCGTCGGGGTCGATCGGGTTCCGCCGCTTCTACGAGCGCCGGGCCCG
>DATCBL010000346.1:0-5005 GCA_036511875.1 Acidimicrobiales bacterium | reverse complement strand
ACCGGGCCCGAGGGCTCCACCCGGAGCACCTTGTCCAGGTCCACGGCCGCAGCCTGCAGCCGTCGGCACAGCGAGGGCAACTCGGCGGTGGGCGCGCCGAGGTCACCGGCCGCCCTCACCGCGTCCTCGGCCTGGTCCACCGAGTGCCACATCTCCTTGCGGACCCGCCGAGGGGCCCACCGACCGACCTCGTCGAGGGAGGCGGGCTCTCCCCCGGGCCGGCGGCGGACGGCGGCGGCCTCCCACAACGCCGTCGCTCCGATCACCGCTCCATGGGAGTGGAACGCCCGCCGTTTGCGACGGACCACCCTCCAGACCAAGAAGCCGGTGACGGCCAGGCCCGCCACCATCAGGCCGAGGAACACGGCGATACCGCCCAGCAGAGGCATCCAGATCGAGGCGCTCACAGGCCCAGTGTAGAGGGAGTCCGAGTCGGGCGGGCGTCCCCGGCGGCCCGGTCGGGCCGGCCCCTCACCCCGGCGGTTCGAGGAGCACGGCCCTCATCCGGGCCACCGACGCCGGCGCTACCCCCGAGGCCGTGGCCCACCCCTCGGTCCCGCCGAACCGCTGGTGGAGGACGTCGAGGAAGCGCTCCATGGTGGTGGCCTCCACGCTGAACCGCGACGCCGGCGCGGTGGCCATCCGGGCCGCGAAGGCCGGATCCGACCGGTACCGCCCGAGGATCAGCTCCATCCGGCCCGCGGTGATCACATAGTCGGCCACGATGACCTCGGGTTCCACGCCCAGCAGGTCGAGCACCAGTGCCGCCAGCACCCCGGTCCGGTCCTTGCCCGCCGCGCAGTGGAAGACCAGGGGATAGTTGGCCGGCTCGCCGAGGAGGGTGAGCGCCTCGGCCAACGCCGCCTCGCCCACCTCGAGGTACCACAGGTACCGGGCCGTCAGGTCGTCGACGCTGGGCCCGGCCATGGCCTCCCCTACGGCATCGCCGCCGCGACCCTCCCCGATCACCGACAGATGCCGGTACCCGATGGGCTCGGGGCCGAGCAACCCCCGTCCGGTCCTCTCGAGCTCACCCGCCGTGCGCAGGTCGACGACGGTGGCCAGTCCCATCGACCGCAGCCGGTCGACGTCCGACGGCGTGAGCTCGTGGAGGGTGTCGCTCCGGAACAGCAGGCCCCATCGGGTCAGCGAGCCTCCCGCTCCTCGATAGCCGCCCAGGTCACGGAAGTTGAAGGCCCCGTCCAGGGGGACCAGGCGATCGGGATGCTCCACCCCGACATCATGGCCGATGGCCCCACCGACCGGGTCGGCTCGTCCCCCCGTGCCGGCCCGCCCGGGAGCCGGCCGGCGTGGACGGCGGCCTGATCGCCCCCGATGCCGAGCAGGGGCGAGATTGTCGGTAACGTTGTCGGGGACCAAGGTCGGCCCACGGTGCCGAACC
The DNA here is from genome assembly GCA_036511875.1 of Acidimicrobiales bacterium. Lineage (GTDB taxonomy): Bacteria > Actinomycetota > Acidimicrobiia > Acidimicrobiales > RAAP-2 > Bog-756. The sequence goes on along the minus strand of DATCBL010000346.1, from coordinate 3,603 downwards.
GACCCCCCGATCCGAAGACAGTCCCCCCGATCCGAAGACTGAGGAGTCCCCAGCTATGAAGCGCCTTGCCTCTTGGTGCGTCCGCCACCGCGTCATCGTGCTCCTGGGCTGGCTCGCCGCGCTGGTCCTGGCCACCGGACTGTCCGCGTCCATCGGGACGGCGTACTCCAACAGCTTCTCCCTGCCCAACACCGAGTCGACCAATGCCCTGCACCTCCTGCAGGCGGCGGCACCGGCGGTGGCCGGCGACCGGGAGCAGATCGTGTTCCACCCCACGGACGGGGCCAAGGTGACCGACCCGTCGGTGGAAGCCCCCATCACCACCATGCTGAACAAGGTCAAGGCCCTCCCCCACGTCTCCACCATCACCAGCCCGTTCGACGCACTGGGGGCCAACCAGGTCAGTGCTGACGGCAGGACCGGATTCGCCACCGTCACCTTCGACGAGCTCTCGCAGAACATCTCCACCACCCAGGCCAAGACGTTCGTGCAGACGGCCCAGACCGCAATCGGGCCCGACCTGCAGGTGGCGGTGGCCGGGCAGGTGGCCGAATCGGCCAACAAGGTGTCGTTCGGGGGGACCGGGCTCGGGATCATCCTGGCCGGGATCGTCCTGTTGCTGGTCTTCGGCTCGGTCTTCGCCATGGCCCTGCCCCTGGTCTCGGCGCTGGCCTCCCTCGGGACTGCCATCGGCGTGATCGGTGTGCTCAGCAACGGGCTCAAGATGCCCCAGTTCTCGAGCGAGCTGGTCCTGCTGATCGGCCTGGGTGTGGGGGTGGACTACGCCCTGTTCATCGTGACCCGCCACCGGCAGGGGTTGATCGCCGGCAACGACGTCGAGACCTCCATCGCCAACTCCGTCAACACGTCGGGGAGGGCGGTCCTGTTCGCCGGGATCATCGTGTGCATCGCCCTGCTCGGGATGTTCGCCCTCGGGGTCTCCTTCCTCTATGGGCTGGCCATCGCCGCCGCCATCGGCGTGTCCTTCACCATGATCGCCGCCCTCACCCTGCTCCCGGCCCTCTTGGGGTTCATCGGGCCCCGGGTGCTGAGCCGCAAGCAGAAGAAGAGCCTGGCCGTCAACGGTCCCCGGGTGGTCGGCGCCGGCACCAAGGGGTTCTGGCCCAAGTGGGCCGACTTCATCCGCCGCCGGCCGGTGCTCCCGGCGGTGGGGGCCTTGCTGGTGGTGGTGTTCCTCGCCCTGCCCTTCTTCTCACTCCGGCTGGGCTCGGCCGACCAGGGCAACGACCCGGTCGGCACCACCACCCGCGAGGCCTACGACCTCCTGGCCCAGGGATTCGGCCCCGGCTTCAACGGTCCGCTGCTGCTGGTGACGCAGAACTCAGGGCCGGCCGACACCCCGGCCCTCGTGCACCTGGCCGATGAGGTCAAGACCCAGCCCAACGTGGCCAAGGTGGTGGCGCCGGTGTCGCTCCCCACCAAGGACGGCAAGACGGTGTCGTTGATCACCGTCTACCCCGACTCCTCCCCCCAGGCCGCGGCCACCACCGACCTGATCGACCACCTCCGTCAGACCACCATCCCGGCGGCGGTGGCCGGCAGCGGCGTCCAGGTCTTCGTGGGCGGGAACACCGCCATCTTCGTGGACTTCGCCCGCGTCCTCTCCTCCAAGCTCCCGCTCTTCATCGGCCTGGTGGTGGTGCTCTCGTTCCTGCTCCTGGCCGTGGTGTTCAGGAGCATCGTCATCCCGCTGACCGCCGCGGTCATGAACCTCCTCTCCATCGGGGCGGCCTTCGGGATCCTGGTGGCGGTCTTCCAGTGGGGTTGGGTGGGCTCGGTGTTCCAAGTGGACAAACCGGGCCCGGTCGAGGCGTTCCTCCCGGTGATGCTGTTCGCCATCTTGTTCGGGCTGTCCATGGACTACGAGGTCTTCCTGATCAGCCGGATCCAAGAGGAGTGGCTGAAGACCGGCGACAACCGCCTGGCGGTGCGCAACGGGCTGGCCGCCACGGGCAAGACCATCACCGCCGCGGCCCTGATCATGATCCTGGTCTTCGGCTCGTTCATCCTGGGCGGCATCCGGGTCATCAAGGAGTTCGGGCTGGGCCTGGCCGGGGGGATCTTCGTCGACGCCCTGTTCATCCGCATGGCGGTGGTCCCCGCCCTGATGTTCCTGTTCGGCAAGGCCAACTGGTGGTTCCCCGGCTGGCTCGACCGGATCCTGCCCCGGGTGTCGGTCGATCCCGAGCTCGCCGCCGAGGCCGCCGGGTCGGGGAGCCCCGAGGATCCGGCCGAACCGGCGGCGTCCGAGCACGTCCCGGTCTGAGGTAGTTTCGACCGGAGACGAGCACATCGAACATCGGGGGAAGCACATGTCCGACTTTGTCATGACCATCGGTGGGGACACGGTCCCGGCGGCCGAGTCGTTCGGCGTCATCAACCCGGCCAACGGTGAGGTCTTCGCCCACGCCCCGGACTGCACTCGAGAGCAGCTCGACGCGGCCTTCGACGCCGCCTCCAAGGCCCAACGGGATTGGAAGACCGACGAGGGCCTCCGGCGGGCCACCCTGCTGAAGATGGCCGACGTGCTGTTGGCCTCGGGAGGCGAGCTGGCCCCGATCCTCACCGCCGAGCAGGGGAAGCCCCTGGGCGACGCCAACATCGAAGTGTTCGCCGCCGCCATCTGGTGCCAGTACTTCGCCAACCTCGAGACCCCGCCCCAGGTCATCCAGGACGATGCCGAGGCCCGGGTGGAGGTGGTCCGTCGACCGGTCGGCGTGGTGGCAGCCATCACCCCGTGGAACTTCCCGCTCACCCTGGCGTTCTGGAAGATCGCCCCGGCCCTGCTGGCCGGCAACACCCTGGTCCTGAAGCCGTCGCCCTTCACCCCGCTGTCCACGCTCAAGACCGTCGAGCTGCTGCGGGACGTCATGCCCCCGGGCGTGGTCAACGTGGTGAGCGGCGGCGACGAGTTGGGCGCGTGGATGACCGGCCACCCGGTTCCCCGCAAGGTCAGCTTCACCGGCTCCATCGAGACGGGCAAGAAGGTGGCCCTCTCGGCGGCACCCGACCTGAAGCGGGTCACCCTGGAGCTCGGGGGCAACGATCCGGCCATCGTGCTGGACGACGCCGACCCCGCCGTGGTGGGCAAGGCCATCTTCGCCGGGGCCTTCAACAACAACGGCCAGGTCTGCTCGGCCATCAAGCGGGTCTACGTCCCCGAGTCCCTCTACGACCAGGTGGTGGAGGTGCTCTCCGACCAGGCCACCAAGATCAAGGTGGGCGAGGGGACCGAGCCCGACTCCAAGCTCGGGCCGATCAACAACGCCCCCCAGTTCGAACGGGTGAAGGAGCTGGTGGGCGATGCCCTCTCCCACGGGGCCAGCGCCGCCACCGGCGGGAAGGCCATGGACCGGCCGGGATACTTCTTCGAGCCCACCATCCTCACCGACCTGAGCGACGGGACCCGCATCGTGGACGAAGAGCAGTTCGGGCCGGCCCTTCCGGTCATCTCCTACCGGGACGTCGACGATGTGGTCGAACGGGCCAACGCCACGCACTTCGGGCTCTCGGGATCGGTGTGGGGAACCGACAGCGACCGCGCCGCCGCCATCGCCAACCAGCTCGAATGCGGCACGGCCT
>DATCBL010000345.1:0-2635 GCA_036511875.1 Acidimicrobiales bacterium | reverse complement strand
TACTGGCTGGTGGCCTCCGACGGCGGGACGTTCGCCTTCGGGGACGCCGACTTCTACGGTTCGGCCACCGGGCTGTCCCCCACCAGCACCATCGTCGGCCTGGCGGCCAGCCCCGACGGCCGCGGCTACTGGGAGGCGGCGGCCAACGGCGCGGTGTACGCCTTCGGCGACGCCGTCTACAGCGGGGGCGCCTCGTCGTCCCAGGCGACGGTCGGGATCAGCGCCCTCGGCTCCGGCTACCGCCTGGTGGCCGCCGACGGTGGGGTGTTCGCCTTCGGCGGAGCGAGCTTCCTCGGGTCCACCGGCGGCCAGCACCTCAACAAGCCCATGATCGGGATCTCGGCCACCGAGGCCGGCTACCTGACCGTGGCGTCCGACGGCGGGGTGTTCACTTACGGCTATACCGCCTTCTACGGCTCCCTGGCCGGGAGCACGGTGTTCAGCCGATCGGTCGAGGCCATCGGGGTGGGGGCCGACGGGGTGACCGACTTCCAACGGCAGGCGTGGTTCCGGGTCAACATGTGCGAGGAGGGCGGCCTCTGGAACGTGGACGGCCCGGTGTACAGCGGAGGCCTGGGCTTCAGCCGCGCCAACTGGGCGGCCTTCAACACCTTCGGCTACCCGGCCGACGCCGCCTCGGCCACGGCCGAACAGCAGATCAGGGTGGCGGTGGCCTTCGCCCTCCGCTACTGGGGCAATCCGAATGCCGCCCCGGACCAGCACGGGTGCAGCGGTGGGTACTGAGGGCACGGCCCCACCGAGGTAGCCCGGTCAGCCCGAGGGCTCCATCCGCTCCAGCATGGCCGCCATCCGCCGACGGACGGCATCGACGGCCTGCAGGGGTCGGATCATCACCCGGAACTCGATGATCCGACCCTCGGCGTCGCAGCGGATGATGTCGACCCCGTTGACGTAGGTGCCGTCCATGGTGGTCTCGAACTCGAGCACCGCGGTGTCCCCGGACGCCACCGACTTGGTGTAGCGGAACCCGCCGGCCGGGGCCGACCCCTCCGCCGGCGTCGCGCCGTGGTCCCCGGGGAAGGTCTGGGCCGCGGCCTCGAGGTACTGGGTGGTGACGGCCTTGCCCCGCTGGGGGGTGAAGACGATGGGCGAGAAGAACACCACATCGTCGTGGAGGAGCCCGTCGAGCCCGCCGGGCAGCTCCCCCCGCAGATGGGCCTGCCACCGCTGGATCACCTGCTCGATCACGAGACCTCCTCGACCTGACGGTACCCCAACCGCCCCGGGGGGACGCCACCCCCGAGTCCGGCGTCGACCGGTCGGCCGAGCGCTCGACGCAGGTCCTCGGCGAAGCGGGTGGCTCCCCCGTGGGAGGGGTGGCGGACATAGGGGGCGCCGGTGGCCCGCTCCGCGTGCCGGCCGACGGCCAGGACCGTACGGCCCCGGCACACCCGGTCGAGCACGGGGGCGCAGGCGTCGAGCTCGGCGCGCCGGGGATCGCGATTGGCCGACGGGAACAGCACCGAGGCGTTCCAGAACAGCACGTCTGCGGCCCACCCGAGCTCGGCCACCACCCGATGGACGACGGTGGCGGTGGGCTCCTTGGCGCCCGCACCGGTCAGCTGGTGGGACGAGGTGAACGGCACACCGGTCCAGCGGGCCCCGTTCCGTCCCGGAGCCTCCCCGACCAGGACCACGGGGGCCGCCCACCGGCTCACCAGGTACTCGGTGAGGGCGGCCCGCCGGTCGGTCGCCGCGCCCTGGTGGTCGCCCCAGGCCACCGAGTCGACCTCGTCGTAGAGGTTGAGCGACCCGAGCACACGGAGGGCGCCGACCAGGGCCATCACCTCGCCGATGGCGTCGGGCATCGCTCGGGTCGATGGTCGGCCGACCGACCGATTCCGTCCCGTGCCCATGCCGAGATCATGGCGGGCCGAGCGGCGGCCGGTCCACCCGGAGGGGACGGGCCCGACGAGGCGCTCCCTACCCGACCTGATGCAGCTCGACCGAGATCTGGTCGTCCTCGATCTCCCGGCCGGAGAACTCGCAGCCGAAGGCCTGGGCCACCCGGATGACCATCTCGGCGTTGGAGGCACTGACGGCCATGCGACAAGCCCCGTCGGTGACGAGTCGCTCCCAGAGCACGCCGATCTCGAATCCGCGTTGGAATTCGGGATCGTCGGTGTCGAAGCGGAGGTCCGGTGCCATTTCGAGATCATCGTCATCGACGGGGCAACCCTTTAGCCCCGCACCGACCCTTCCCTGCCTTCGCCGCGACCCCTCCGGAGGGGCCCGGCGGGGCCCGGCCGGATCGACGGGGCCTCCCTGGCGTAGAGTGACGCCCGATCCAACGTTGCGCCCGCGGCCGGACCCACCGGTGGCGGGTCCATCCCGGGGGGGGTGATGCCGTGTCCGAACTGCCTGAGGTGATGCCGGCGGCCGTGCTGCGGCGGCCGGGAGAGGTGGTGGTGGAGGACCGGCCGGTACCCCGGCCGGGACCTCACGAGGTGCTGGTCGAGGTGGACCACTGCGGGATCTGCGGGTCCGACGTGCACATGCTGCTCGACGGCTGGGGCGAGAAGGGTCTGGTGGCCGGGCACGAGTTCACCGGATCCATCGTGGCCCTGGGCGCCGACGTGGTCGGGTGGCAGCTCGGCGAGCAGGTGGTGGGCGG
>DATCBL010000344.1:0-3120 GCA_036511875.1 Acidimicrobiales bacterium | reverse complement strand
CTCCATGACGCAGAGTCCATTCGACGCCGGCCCCGTTCCGGTCATCACTCTCAGCGACGGCCATCCCATTCCCCAGCTCGGGTTCGGCGTGTTCCAGATCCCCCCGACCGAGACAAAGGCGGCCACGGCCCTCGCCCTCGAGATCGGCTACCGGCACATCGATACCGCCGAGATGTACGGCAACGAGCGGGAGGTGGGCGAGGCGGTGGCCCGCTCCGGCCTCGACCGGTCGGAGGTCTTCGTGACCAGCAAGCTCAACAACGGCTTCCACCGCCCCAACGAGGCCCGTCGGGCCTTCGACCGCACCCTCGGGGCCCTCGGCTTCGACTACGTCGACCTGTTCCTCATCCACTGGCCCCTGCCCACCCTCTACGAAGGCGACTTCGTGTCCACCTGGCGGACCCTGGTGGAGTTCCAGCAGGACGGGCGGGCCCGCTCCATCGGGGTGTCGAACTTCCAACCCCACCACGTGGACCGGTTGCGGTCGGAGACCGACGTGGTGCCCTCGGTCAACCAGATCGAGATCCACCCGTACCTGACCCAGGACAACGTGCGGCGCTACGACGACCTCCACGGGATCGCCACCGAGGCGTGGTCGCCGATCGCCCAGGGGTTGGTCCTCGACGACCCGGTCGTCGGCTCGGTGGCGGCGGCCGTGGGCCGGACGCCGGCCCAGGTGGTGCTGCGCTGGCACATCCAGCGCGGGGAGATCGTCTTCCCGAAGTCGGTCACCCCGGCCCGGGTGCGGGAGAACTTCGAGCTCTTCGACTTCGAGCTGGACGGCGCGGCCATGGCCGCCATCACCGGTCTCAACCGCGACGAGCGGACCGGCCCCGACCCCGACGTCTTCGACTACGTGCCGTAGGCCGACCGGGCCGGACGGCCCGGTCCGGTCAGGGGGCGGCGGCCCGGGCGGCCGAGCCCGGCTCGAGGTAGGTCCCGCCCGAGCCCGCCCCGACCTCGGCCATGGCCACGTCTCCCACCTCGGCCAGGCCCTCCTCGGCCTCTCCGGCCACCGACTGCATCTGGACCGACTGGCCCGGTCCCCGCAGCCACGAGAAGACGGCGCCGAGGAAGCACATCGCCGCGGCCATGATGAAGGCCAGTCGCAGGCCCCTGCCGAACGGACCGGCGATCAGGTTGGGGAAGAAGCTGTGGCCGGTCAGGTAGGCGGCGTGGACGCCGGGCTGGGCCAGCAGGTGGGCGCCGAGGAGCTGGTGGATGGGGTTGATCCCGAGGAAGGCGGCGAACAGGCTGCCGATGGGAGAGAGGTGGGAGATGGACTGGGCCGCGGCGGTCGGCACCCCCTGCGAGGTGAGGCCGGAGAACAGCGCGTGGGGGAGGGCCGAGGCCAGGCCGAGGGTGATGAGGGTGAAGAAGAACCCGATGGACAGCACGCTGGCCGAGTTCTGGAAGGTGTTGAGCATGCCGCCCCCCGCCCCCCGCTGGTTGGCCGGGAGGCTGTTCATCACCGCGCTGGTGTTGGGGGCGGCGAACATGCCGAGGGACAGGCCGAAGAGCAGCAGCATCAGGGCGAAGAGCGGGTAGGGGAAGTTCATGGGCAGGGCCTGCAGGCCCAGCAGGCTGATCCCGGTCAGCACCAGCCCGGCGGTGGCGAAGGGCCGGGGGCCGAAGCGGTCGGCCAACCGGCCGGCCAGGGGCCCGGAGACGAAGAACCCGACGGTCAGCGGAACCATGTAGATCCCGGCCCACAGCGGGGTCTGCTGGAAGCTGTACCCGTGGAGGGGGAGCCAGATCCCCTGCAGCCAGATGATCAGCATGAACTGCAGCCCACCCCGGGCCAGGGCGGCCAGGAGGCCGGCCAGGTTGCCCATGGTGAAGGCCCGGGAGCGGAACAGGTGGAGCTGGAACATGGGGTCGTCCACGTGGTGCTCGATGACGATGAACCCGGCCAGGATGGCCACCCCGCCGAACAGGCAGGCGAGCACGAAGGGACTGGTCCACCCCATGGTGTGGCCCCCGTAGGGCTGGAGACCGTAGACGATGCCGGTCAGCACGGCCACCAGGCCGACGGCGAAGGCGATGTTGCCGATCCAGTCGATGCTGGCCTGGATCCGGACCCCGTTGTCGTGGAGCCGGAAGTAGGCCCACAGCGTGGAGAACACGCCGAAGGGCACCGAGACCAGGAAGACCAGGCGCCACTCGACCGGGGCCAGGAGGCCGCCGAGCAGCAGGCCGATGAAGGAGCCGCCGATGGCCGCCACCCCCTGGATGCCGATGGCGAAGCCCCGCTCGCCGGGTGGGAAGGCGTCCGTGATGATGGCCATGGAGTTGGCGAAGATGAAGGCCCCCCCGACTCCTTGGCCCACCCGCATGACGATGATCCACAGGGCGGCGTCGGGCCCGGTCATCCAGGTGACGGACAACAGGATGGAGAACACCGTGAAGATGGCGAAGCCCAGGGTGTACATCTTCACCCGGCCGAAGATGTCGCCGACCCTCCCGAAGCTGACCACCAGCACCGACGTCACCAGGAGGAAGCCCATCAGGATCCACAGGAAGTACGAGGTGTTGCCGGGGGAGAGGGGGTTGAGGTCGATGCCCCGGAAGATGTCCGGCAGGGCGATCAGCAGGATCGAGGCGTTGATGGTGACCATGAGCGTGCCGATGGTGGTGTTGGTCAGCGCCACCCACTTGTAGTGCTTCGACTCGACGATCGACGGCATCCCGGCTCCTGCCTGGCTCCGGCCCACCCGGTGTGCGACGCCCTGAGGGGCCATCGGGAGGTGGACAGGTACTTGGTTGTCAATAACTAACTATAATGGCTCGGGACGGCGGTGCGACAAGGGGGACAAATGAGGACGACGACGGGGCACGACCAGCGGGCCGGGGTCCGGACCGAGGTGCGGGCCGGGGCGGTGGAGGAGGCCTCGGCTCTCCGGGTGGCCCTGGTCCGGATCCAACGCCAGCTCCGGGCCAAGTCCGGTGCGGACATCACGCCGTCCCAGTCGTCGGCCCTGGCCCGCATCGAGCAGTCGGGCCCGGTCCGGCTGGGTTCGCTGGCCGAGCTGGAGGGCACCACGGCGGCCACCATGAGCCGGGTCATCGACAGCCTGGCCGACCGCCGCCTGATCGAGCGGGTGGCCGATCCCCTGGACG
>DATCBL010000343.1:0-3730 GCA_036511875.1 Acidimicrobiales bacterium | reverse complement strand
ACCCTGGGACGGATGTGGGCGGACTCGCCGTCCGGCGGGCCGCCGAGTCGGCCGAGGCCGGCGAACTGCTCGGGATCGCCGGCCAGGAGTGCCTGAACTATCCCGACGGGGAGTTGGACGACGACGTCGGACTGCGGGAGGCCCTGGTGGCGGCGGTCCGGAGGCTCCGTCCCGACATCGTCCTGTGTCCGGACCCGACCGCGGTCTTCTTCGGACAGGACTACTTCAATCACCGCGACCACCGGATCATCGGGTTGGCGGCCCTCGACGCGGTGGCCCCGGCCGCGGCGCTCCCTCACTACTTCCCGAACGCCGGCCCGGCCCACCAGGTGTCCGCCGTCCTCATGTCGGGCACCCTCGAGCCCGACGTGTGGGTCGACATCTCGTCGACGGTCGATCTCAAGGGCGAGGCGGTGGCCTGTCACCGGAGCCAGTTCCCCGACGGCGTGGGGTGGGCTTCGACCGCGGTGCGGCTCGGGGCCGAGGATGCGGGCAAGCAGGCCGGGGTGCCCTTCGCCGAGGGATTCCGGAGGTTGCGTCTCGGTGGTTGAGTGGCCGGGTCCGGAGTCCGAGACCGATGGCGATCCGGACCGGGGTCCGATCGGGGTGGGTGACGGGTCCGAGCGGGTCATCCTCCACGTGGACATGGACGCATTCTTCGCCTCGGTGGAGGTGCTCGACGACCCGTCCCTGGTCGGGCTGCCGGTCATCGTGGGGGGGTCGGGAGCTCGCGGGGTGGTGGCAGCGTGTACCTACGAGGCCCGGAGGTTCGGGGTCCATTCGGCCATGCCCTCGACCGTGGCCCGCCGGCTGTGCCCGACTGCGGTCTTCCTGGACGGCCGCTACCACCGGTACGTGGAGGAGAGCACCAGGCTTCACGCCATCTTCCGCTCCGTCACCCCGCTGGTGGAGGGCATCTCCATCGACGAGGCGTTCCTCGACGTGACCGGATCACGTCAACTGCTCGGGAGTGGGCCGACCATCGCCGCCACCATCCGGAAGCGGGTCAGGGACGAGCTCCACCTCGACTGCTCGGTCGGGGTGGGGCGGAGCAAGTTGATGGCCAAACTGGCCTCCAAGGCGGCCAAGCCCTCCGCGGCCCGCTCGGGGGTCACCCCCGGGGCCGGGGTGGTGGTGGTCGACCCCGAGGGCGAGCTCGACTTCCTGCATCCCCTGCCGGTGCGGGCCCTGTGGGGGGTGGGCCCGGTCACCGGACGCCGGCTCGAGTCCCTGGGCATCCGGACCGTGGGGGACCTGGCCTCGCTCCCGCCGGGGGCGCTCCAGCGCTACGTGGGCGACGCCCAGGGCACCCACCTGGCCGAGTTGGCCCGCGGCCACGACCCAAGGCCAGTGGTGCCCGAGCAGGAGGCCAAATCGATCGGGCACGAGGAGACCTTCGCCTCGGACCTCTGGGACCGGGGGGCGCTCCAGGGCCACCTGCTCCGGATGGTCGATGCCTCGGCCACCGCCCTGCGCGCCGCGGAACGGACGGCCCGAACCGTCAGCATCAAGGTGAGGTTCTCCGACTTCACCATGGTCACCCGAGCCCACTCGCTGGTGGCCCCGATCGACGCCGCGCCGGCCATCGGCTCGGTGGCCTCGGCCCTTTTGGAGTCGGTCCCGCTGGATCGGGGCGTCCGACTCCTCGGCGTGAGCCTGTCCGGATTTGACAGCGGAGCGGTGGGCCACCAGCTGAGCCTCGAACTCGACCTCGGACCCGGTGGCTCCGGGGCCGCTCCGGGCCGGGACGGCGGGGACGGCGATCCGGTCGATGCCGCCGAGCCTGGTCGACTGGCCCAGGTCGGGGACGATGCCGAGCGGCTCCAGGAGTCGTGGGCCACGGTGACCTCGGCCGTCGATGCCATCCGGGCCCGGTACGGGGGCTCCTCGGTCGGTCCGGCGTCCCTGGTGGGGGAGGACGGCCTGCGCGTCCGGCGCCGGGGCGAGGCCCAGTGGGGACCGCGTGCCCCCGGGGGGAGTCCCAGCGATCCTCCGGGGAGCGGAAATGGTGCCTCCGGGGGGGTGGATTGACGAGGGCTGGGCATCCGGCTTGTAATATGGTTTCTGATGTTGAGACGAAGGTGCAGTGCCCGGCGGGTGGAAGCCCCAGCGGGTGCGCCGTGTTTTCACGTGGGGGATGCGCGAGGATGAAGTCAGCGATAACCGCTGGACACGACGTCGGGTGGAGGGAACAAGTTCTTGCCGCTCTCTGAGCACGAACAGCGAATACTGCACGAACTGGAGCAGTCCCTCTACCAGGAGGATCCGGGGTTCGCGGAGCGGGTGCGGTCGGAGACGGTCTATCGGCACGCTGGCCGCTACTGCATCTGGTCAGCCCTGGTGTTCGTGGCCGCCCTGGTCTTCATGTTCCTGACCTTCTCCCGGTCGGTGATCCTGGGATTCATCGGAGTGGTGGTGATGTTCCTGTCCGGCGTGGTGTTCGCCAACAACGCCCGGAGGATGGGGAAGGCCGGGATCGACGACATCTCACGCTCGTTGCACAGCCGCAATCTCAGCAACACCGTGCACGACCCACGGGACTGGATCCGCGGCCGCTTCCACCGGGATGAATGACCGGACTCTCTGACCCGATCGACTGACCGAGCGTTGACCACCGACCGTCCCGAAGGCGACGTCGGTCATGGTGGGTGCGGGTGGCCGGTGGGCCCCGAGGGGCCCATCGTGCTGGCGGTGGACATCGGGGGGACCAAGATGGCGGCGGCGGTGGTCGACGGGTCCGGGGCCATCCGGGCCGAGGCCCGTGTGCCCACTCCGTCCTCCCCCGATCCCGAAACGGTCTTCACCGCCCTGGCCACCCTCTGCGACCAGGTGCGGGGGGCCACGGCGCTGGAGCCCGAGGTCTGCGGCGTGGGTTGCGGAGGGCCGATGTCGTTCGGGGGCGAGACGGTGAGCCCGCTCAACATCCCGGCCTGGGTCCGGTTCCCGCTGCGCGGGCGGCTGCAACGCGGCCTCGGCCTCCCGGTGGCCGTGGACAACGACGCCAAGGCCCTGGCCCTCGGGGAGGGGTGGCTGGGTGCGGCCCAGGGCTCCGGCAACTATCTGGCCATGGTCGTCTCCACCGGGGTGGGGGGAGGCATCGTGATCGACCACCGGCTGCTCGAGGGCGAAGGTGGCAATGCGGGCCACATCGGTCACGTGGTCGTCGAGCCGGAGGGCCGGAGGTGCGCGTGCGGCGGCCGGGGCTGCCTCGAGGCCGAGGCGTCTGGGCGGTCCATCGAGGCCATGACCGGACACCCGGCGTCCCAGGCGCCCGACTCGGTGCGCCGGCGCACCGGAACTCTGGTGGGCCGGGCGGTGGCCTCGGTGGCCAATCTCCTCGACCTCGAGTTGGCCGTGGTGGCGGGGTCGGTGGCCCTCGGCTTCGGCCCGGTGTTCTTCGACGCCGCCCAGGTCGAGATCGGGCTCCGGTCCCGTCTCGACTTCTCGCGGTCCACGCGGATCGTCCCCGGCGCCCTGGGAGCCAACGGGCCCCTGGTGGGGGCGGCGGCCGTGGGGCGCCGCGCCCTGCGGGCCCATGAGCGCGCCATGGACCGGCACTGATGGCAGGGTCGCCGGAGGTCCGCCGGCACGCATCGTCCGAACCAGGGGACCCACCGGGACCACCGGACGGACCGTCCCGCCGGGCTCTGGCCTCCGTGGCGGCGTCGGTGACTCGCCGGCCCGATCTCTGGTGGACGGCCCTGGGCGCGCTCCGCCGGCTGACCGCCCC
>DATCBL010000342.1:0-2859 GCA_036511875.1 Acidimicrobiales bacterium | reverse complement strand
CCGGACCCGGTGGGACGGGCGGGCCGTCACGGCCAGGAGCTGGCCGGTGAGGTGGTGGCGCGCCGCCCCGGTCACCTCGACGTCGGCGTACGAGCCCACGGCCGGTGGCCGCGCACCGGCCGGGTCGAAGTGCACGAGCTTGTTCTGACTGGTCCGCCCGGAGATCACCGCCGGGTCCCGCTTGGACGGCCCTTCCACCACGACCTCCTCGATCCGCCCGATGCGCTGACGATGACGGACCAGTGCCGAGCGCTCGACCACGACGCGCAGCCGCTCGAAGCGCTCGGCCACCACCTCGGGGGGCACGAAGGCGTCCGCCATGGCCGCGGCGCGGGTTCCCGGCCGGGGCGAGAAGATGAAGGTGTAGGCGCTGTCGTACCCGGCCTCGGCGGCCACCTCCAGCGTGCGCTCGAAGTCGTGGTCGGTCTCACCGGGGAAGCCCACGATGAGATCGGTGGTCACGGCCAGGTCCGGGATGGCCGCTCGGGCCGCGGCCAGGCGGGCCAGGTAGCGCTCGGCCGTGTAGCCGCGGCGCATGGCCGACAGCGTGGCGTCGCTGCCCGACTGCAGCGGGAGGTGGAGGTGGTTGCAGACCTCGGCGGTCTCGGCCATGGCGGCGATGGTCTCCGGTCGGAGGTCCTTCGGGTGGGGGCTGGTGAACCGGACCCTGCGGATGCCGGCCACCCCGCCCACCAGGGCCAGGAGCTCGGCGAAGAGCGGACGGCGGCGGGTGAGGTCCCGGCCGTACGAGTTCACGTTCTGGCCGAGCAGGGTGACCTCGGTGACCCCGCGCCGGGCCAGGGCCTCCACTTCGGCCACCAGCTCATCGACCGGGCGGGACACCTCTCCGCCCCGGACGGAGGGGACGATGCAGAAGGCGCACGAGTTGTCGCACCCGGTCTGGATGGTCACCCAGGCGGCGTAGGGGAGGTCACGGACGGCGGCCAGGGCCGCGCCGGCCTGATCGGGCGCCGCCGGGTCGGTGTCGGCCACCGGCTCGTCCCAGATCTCCACCACCGGTCCGGTCCGGGCGGCTTGGCGCAGGAGCTCGGGGGCCCGGGCCAGGTTGTGGGTCCCGAAGACCACGTCCACGTGCGAGGCGCGCTGGCGGACCTGGTCCCGGTCCATCTGGGCCAGGCAGCCACCCACGGCGATCTGCATGTCCGGTCGGCTCTCCCGCAGGGTCTTCAGGTTGCCCAGATGGCCGTAGAACTTGTTGTCGGCATTCTCCCGGATGCAGCAGGTGTTGAACACCACGACATCGGCCGACTCGAGGTCGGGGGTGGCCACCAGGCCGTCGGCGACCAGGGCTCCGGCCAGTCGCTCGGAGTCGTGTTCGTTCATCTGGCATCCGAAGGTCCGGATGTGGAAGGTGCGGGCCGGCTGGTCGGGAGGTGTCACCGGCCCAGGATACGGCCACCCCGGCGATCGAGGCGCACCCGGACCCGCCGGGTCCGCGCCCGGCTGCCGATCACTTGTCGGCGTTGAAGTCGAACAGGTCGGCCGAGCCCTGGCGGTCGACGATCAACCCGTGCATGTCCGGGTGGAGGATCAGCACCTCACCGGGCACGTCGGCCTCGGCCAGGGCCTCCTGCGCCGCCGCCTGCACCGTCTGGGCCTCGGTGCCGTGGGCGATCCCGAGCAGCGCGGGCCCGGCCCCGGACCAGCACACGGCCAGGGCCCCACCGGCGGACATCCCGGCCAACAGCTTGGGGGCGGCGGGGAACAGCGGGCTCCGGTAGTCCTGGTGGAGCCGGTCCTCGGTGGCCTCGGGGATCAGTACCCGACTGTCGGCCAGGCCGGCGATCAGGAGGGCCATCCTCGACAGGTTGAACGCCGCGCTCTCCCGGCTCACCTCGATGGGCAGCGCCTGACGGCCCCGGGCCGTCGACAGCGTCACCTCGGGAACGATGACCACGAAGGCCAGGCTCACGTCCAGCGGAAGCCGGACCGCCTGCACGCCCCCCTTGACCCGGGCCGCGGCCACCAGCCCGCCGACCATCGAGGCGGCGGCGTTGTCGGGGTGCCCGTCCATCTGGGCGGCCACGGCCAGGGGGTCACTGGCCCCGGCCGCCGCCGCCGCGGCCACGGCCAGGGCCGCCGACGAGCCGAGCCCTCGCGCCACAGGGATCTGGGACCGGACGGTGATGGACAGGTGATCGGTGCCGGCCACGTCGATGGCCACCCGGGCCGCCAAGTGCGAGGGGTCGTCGGACATGCCGGCACCCTCGCCCTCCGACCGTACGATCAGCTTCGAAGCCGGCTCCACTTCCACCTCGACATACCGGTCGAGGGCGACGGCCAAGGTGTCGAATCCGGGTCCGAGATTGGCCGACGACGCTGGGGCTCGAGCTCGCACACCGACACGGTACTCGCCGCGGGTTGGACCAGGCGGAACCGTACCCACCCCGGCGAAGCGGCCACCGGCGGCGTGCCGCCCGCCGACCCTCCGACCGGTTAGTCGTGGACGAGCCGCCACCACCACGACGGCTCGGGAACGGTGGAGGCCAACCTCAACGGGATGGTTTCGGACTGGGACCCAAGGGAGTATTTTGCCGTGCCCACCTGGCTTCCCTGGGGGCCGCCTGGGGGGACCGGGTCGAGCGCCGTGGTCGATGCCACCCGCTGGCCCGGCCACCCGAGCACCCAGGCCGACTGCGCCGCCACCACCGCCACCCGGTGCTGCTGGCCTCCCCACACGGCGGTGGCGGTCCCGAGGAGGTCTCCGGCCTTGGCCACCGTCGCCGGGACCACACCGGCCTGGGCGGCGGTCAGCAGGGCCTCGACGACCGGCCGGGTGTAGCGGAAGGGGTCGGGTACCTCGAGGTCGTTGAGCGGAATGGTGGTCGTGGTCGTGGG
>DATCBL010000341.1:0-4377 GCA_036511875.1 Acidimicrobiales bacterium | reverse complement strand
CGGCTGGCCGACCGCTCCATCCGGACCACCAATCCGGTGTTGAGCGCCACCTCGGTCCTGCTCGGCCTGGTGGCCGGTCGGTTCGAGGTGGACTCGGTGCTGGAGTTCCTGGCCGTGGGCCCGGTGCGCGAGCGGTTCGGGTTCGACGACGACAGCCTGGGGGTGATCCGGGAGTGGGTGGAGGCCACCAACGTGCGGTGGGGGCTCGATCCCTCCGAGCGGGAGCGGCTGGGCCTCCCCGGTTCGGTGGTCACCAACACCTGGGCGGCGGCGGTGGAACGGCTGATGGTCGGTTCGGCGGTCTTCGACGATGACCTCCGGCTGGCCATCGGCGATGTCGCCCCCTATGGGGTGGAGGGCGGAGACGTCGAGACCGTCGGCAGCCTGGCTGCCGTCATGGGCTGCCTGGCCGATCTGGCCGCCGAGACCTCGACGGCCCGCCCGCTGGCCGAGTGGGTGGAGCGCATCGGCCAGACGTGTGCCGCCCTCTTCGCCACCGAGCGGGACCAGGGATGGCAGCTCGAGGCACTGCAGCGCATCCTGGGCGAGGTCCTCGAGTCCTCGGTGCTGGGGGAGGGGGCCTCCTCGGTGGCCCTCGAGTTCGGCGATGTGTGGAAGCTGCTCGACGAGCGTCTCGACGACAAGGTGGGCCGGGCCGACTTCTTCCGGGGCGGCATCACCGTGACCTCGCTGACGCCGCTCCGCTGGGTGCCGTTCCGCGTGGTGTGCCTCCTCGGCCTGGACCAGTCGGCCTTCGGCGCCGAGGGCTCGGCCGGCGACGACCTCTCGGCCATGGTCCCGTTGCTCGGAGACCGGGACCCGAGGGGGGAGGCGCGCGAGACGCTGTTGGAGGCCGTGCTGGCCGCCCAGGACCATCTGGTGGTGGTGCGGGAGGGCCACGACGTCCGGACCAACCAGCCCGTCCCGAGGGCCGTGCCCACCACCGAACTCTATGAGTCCCTGCTGGCCTCGGTGGCCGCCGAGGCCCGCACCGCGGTGGCCGGTCGCCTGGAGATCGACCACCCCCGACAGCCCTACGACGAGCGCTGCTTCGAGCCGGGGCGCTTGGTCGCCGGCCCGCCCTGGGGGTTCGACGGTGACGAGCTGGCCGGCGCCCTGGCCCGGAGGAGCCAGGCCATTCGGGCCCGGCCGTTTCTGGACGAGCCGCTGGACCCGGTGGTCTCCGACGTCATCGATCTCTCGGTGTTGCACCGGTTCCTCAGGAATCCCAGCGCGGCGTTCTTCAGCGCCCGCCTGGAGGCGAGCCTCCCCCGCCCCGAGGACGCCACGCCCACCGCTCTGGCCGTTGACATCGCCGGCCTGAACGGCTGGGCCGTCGGCTCGCGGCTCCTCGAGGCCCGTCAAGCCGGGCGCACCTTCGAGGAGTGGCTCCGTTACGAACGCCAGCTGGGCACCCTGCCGCCCTCACCGCTAGGCGACGATCACCTCGCGGCCCTCAACCAGACCGTGCAGGGGATGCTGGACGCCGCCCACCTTGCCGGCATGGCGACCGGGCCGGCCCGCCCCTGTCCGGTGGACGCCCGGTGTCCGGACGGCACCCGGGTGGTCGGGTCGGTCCCGCTCCGGCTGACCGGGGAGGGCGACGGGGCGTCCGGTCCCGCCGCCCTCTACTACTCGAGGTTCAAGCCCACCCACCGGGTGGCGGCCTGGCTCGATCTGATGGCGTTGGCCGCGACCGATCCCAGTCGGCGCTGGCGCTCGCTGGCCGTGAGCCGGCCGGACGGGCCGGGCGCCGACCCCACCGTCAACGACCTGGTCCCCTCGCTGGCCGCCGGCGAGGGCCCGGCCAGCGCGTCCGAGGCGCTGGCCGTGGCCGTGGACTGCTACCGACGGGGGATGACCGAGCCCCTGGCCCTCTTCCCCACCTTCTCGTGGTACTTGTACCACGGCAAGTCGCCCCGCGGCCATTGGCACGGGTACCCGTTCCCCGAGGACGGGGACCACCTGGCCGTGCGGCTGGCCTTCGGCTATCAGGACTTCGAGGGCATCACCGGTCTCGCCCCCCGGCCCACCGATCCCCGAGGGGGCAGCGGCCGGGCCATGCGGTTCGCCACCTACCTCCACCGGACCATCGACCAGTCCACCACGCCACCGCCGGGGGGCGACGGGGGCCGGACCCCGAAGCGCGGAGCCGGACGCTGATGCCGACCGACGACGCCATCCGGTTCGACCTGGCCGACCCCCTTCCCGTCGGCAAGTTGGCCATCCAGGCCAGCGCCGGAACCGGCAAGACGTATACCCTGGCCGACCTGGCCACCCGGTTCATCGCCGAGGGCCGGGCGTCCGCCTCGGAGCTGTTGATCGTGACCTTCACCCGGGCCGCCACCGACGAGCTCCGGTCCCGGGTCCGGGACCGGGTGGTGGGGGCGGCCGAGCACCTGGCCTCCGGCCACCCGGCCCCTGACGGTGATGCCCTGCTGACCCTGCTGTCCGAGCCGGACGACCGTGACCGGTTGGCCCGACTGCAGCGGGCCGTGTCCGAGTTCGACGCCGCCACCGTCACCACCATCCACGGGTTCGCCAAGCAGGTGCTCGGGGCGCTCGGGGTCTCGGCCGGGTCCGATCCCGACGCCCGACTCGACGCCGACTCGTCCGCCCTGATCCGGGACACCTGTGCCGATGTCCTCATCGCCGCCGCCGTGGATGGTGAACCGACCGACGCCCTGCCCGGCCTCGAGGTCCTCTTCGCCGCCACCAAGCTGGCCGACGGCCGGCCCGATCTGGCCCTGGTGCCGTTGCCGGACCAATCCGGTGCGGCGCCGTCCGACCTCCTGCTCCGTCGACTGGTGGAGCGAGGAGTGGCCCTGGTGTCCCGGCGCCGCCGGCAGAGCGGGACGCTCAGCTTCGACGACGTGCTCAACCAGCTGCGGGACGCGCTCTGCGGTCCGGGCGGCGAGAGCGCGGTGGCCTCCCTGCGGAGCCGCTTCACGGTGGCGCTGATCGACGAGTTCCAGGACACCGACCCGGTCCAGTGGGAGATCTTCTCGACCCTGTTCGACGGGCCGGACACCGGGACGTCGCTGGTCCTGGTGGGGGACCCGAAGCAGGCCATCTACGCCTTCCGGGGTGCCGACGTGCACACCTACCTCCGAGCCGTCCAGGACGGTCCGTCGACCTCCCGACGGTCGCTCGTCACCAACTGGCGCTCCGACGACTCGGTGCTGACGTCGCTGAACGTCCTGTTCGACGGAGCCACCTTCGGCAGCCCGGACATCCCGTTCGTGCCGGTGGTCGAGGCCGAGGGCAACCGGGGTCGCTACCTGCAAGGTGGGGACGGCCGGCCCCTGCCCGCCCTCTCGTTGCGGCTGGCCGTCGGCCATGACATCGTCCGGCACAAGAACAACGACCATCTGGTCATCGCCACCGCCGCCACCCGGTCCATCTACGCCGACCTGGCCACCGAAGTGGCCCGGCTCCTTGACGAAGGGTTCCTCCCCGACGGCGCCGACGGCGACGGCCACCGGCCGGTGCGGCCGCCGGACATCGCCGTACTGGTCGGCCGGCACACCGATGCCGCCGACATCCAGGCCGCCCTGGCCGAGCGGGGGATCCCGGCGGTCGTGACCCGGGGCGGCAGCGTGCTCGAGTCGCCCGCCGCCGACCACCTGCGCTGGCTCCTCCACGCTTTCGCCCGACCGGCCGATCCGCATCGGGTGCGGATGTACGCGCTGTCGTGGTTCGCCGGCCGCCCGGCCACCGAGGTGGCCACGCTGTCGGAGGCGGATATGGAGGACATGCAGGAGCAGCTGCGCCAGTGGTCCGAGATGCTCGGCACCCACTCGGTCGCCGACACCTTCGCCCGGGTCTGGTCGGAGAGCGGGTTGGTGCCCCGGGTGCTGGGCGCCGCCGACGGCGATCGGAACATGACCGACCTCGACCATCTGGTCGAGCTGTTGGCCGGGGTCTCGACCGGTGGGCGGAGTGGGGTCGCCGCACTGCTCTCGGTGCTGGACACCGAGCCCCAACGCGAGGACGACACCGAGGTCGACGGCGACGTGTCCCCCCGCCGGAGCGCCTCGGAGGCGGCGTCGGTGCAGATCATGACGGTGTGGGCGGCCAAGGGCCTCGAGTTCCCGGTGGTGTGCCTGCCCACGCTGTGGCGCCCACCCCGCGAGAACGAGCCGGTGGTCTACGTGGACCCCGACTCGGGGCGGCGGACCTTCGACCTGTCCGGCGGGGCGGCGTGGCCGGACGAGGACGGGGCCCTGGCCCGCCGCCGGCTGGCCGCCGACGAGGCGGCCGGCGAGCGCCTCCGCCTGCTGTACGTGGCCATGACCCGGGCCCAGCACCAGACCGTGGTGTGGTGGGCCCAGGCGGGCCGGAGTGCGGAGTCGGCCCTGGCCCACGTGCTGTTCG
>DATCBL010000340.1:0-3172 GCA_036511875.1 Acidimicrobiales bacterium | reverse complement strand
TGCCCATGCCGGTGACGATGGCCACCACGGGGCGCGCCCCGATCCTCCCGACCGACAGTGCCACCGGCCCATCGGTGTCGGTCTGGAGGGAGAGCGCCTTGGTGAGGGGGGCCAGCTCCATGGGCATGGCGCAGACGAAGGCGACCGAGGCGGGCGCCGACGGCACCCCGGCCACTAGCCGGCCCTCGGCAGGGGGGACTCCCCGGACACGAAACTCATGGTGAGCAGCGCCGTAGCCACCAACAGGTCCTCGTGGCCGCGGTCGTGGACCCGGACCTCGATCACTCCCTGGCGTCGGCCCACCCGAAGCGGCACGGCCGCGGCCCGGAGCGGACCCCGGCTGGCCGCGGCCAGGTAGCTCAACGAGACGGTCGAGGTGACCACGCTGCGGCCACTGGCCTGGACCGCGGCGTAGGCGCCGGCCCGATCCACCAGGCTGGCGATCATCCCCCCGTGGACGGCACCGGCCGGTCCCCGGATCTCGTCGGTGATCTCGAGCTCCACCACGTGGGCGGCACCGTCGTTGTACGTGCGGTGGATGAGCCCGTCGAAGAGTTCGCATCCCATGGACATCCCGTCATGGTAGGTGGGCCGGTGGCGGGGGAGCGGATCCTCCCGACCGGGCCGGACCCACCGGGCGCCGGCGAGCCCCTCGGGGGCCCGAGCGCTAGCGTCCTTCGGCGCCGGGCTACGAGCGGCCACCGGTCGTCACGACCAAGGAGGATCACGCCATGGGACTACTCGAGGGACAGCGGGCCGTCATCACCGGAGGGGCGTCGGGCATCGGCCGGGCCACGGCACGACGGATGGCCGAGGAGGGCGCGGCGGTGGCGGTGGTGGACATCAACGGCGACGCCGCCGGTGAGTGCGCCCGGGAGATCGGGGGCACGGCCCACGTGGCCGACGTGGCCGACCCCGAGGGACTGCGGGAGGCCTTCGACGCCGCCGCCGCGGCCATGGGCGGGATGACCGTCCTGTTCAACAACGCCGGGGTCGGCAGCCTGTCCCCGCTCGCCGAGTGGGAGCCCGAGGAGTGGAACCGGCTGGTCTCGATCAACCTCACCGGGGTGTACCTCGGGTTCCGGGCCGCGGTACCCCACCTGCTGGCCTCGGGAGGCGGCAGCATCGTCTCCACCGCGTCGATCAGCGGCACCCGCCCGGCGGCCGGGGAGGCCCCCTACGCCGCCTCCAAGGCCGGGGTGGCCGCCATCACCGCGTCGGCGGCCCTCGAGTACGCCCCGCACATCCGGGTCAACGCGGTGTCCCCGGGGATGATCGCCACCGCCCTCACCCAGCCCCTCTTGCAGTTCCTCCCGCACGAACAGGAGCGGTACGAGCGGACCACGCCGGTGGGCCGGCTGGGCCAGCCCGAGGACATCGCCGACGTGGTGGTCTTTCTGTGCTCGGACCTGGCCCGCTTCATCACCGGACAGAACATCGTCGTCGACGGGGGCATGACCCTCCACGGCTCGGGAATCGACGGGATCCTCGGCCAGGTCTTTCCCCCGTAGGTCCGGGTCGCTCAGCCGTACATCAACGAGCCGGGGGTGGTGAGCAGCTCTCCGCTCTCCAACCAGGTCTTGAGGCCGGACAGGATCATCGGCCAGCCGCCGTAGATCTCGTCATGGGCCCCGTCCCGGAGTTGGTCGTGGGTGACGGTCAGGTGGCAGGAGTCTCCGACCGGCTCGATCTCCCAGGTCACCCGGGACGCCCCTTCGCGCTTCACATCGTCACTCCACAGGGCGGTCATGGTGTGGACCAGGCGACGAGGGGGGTCGACCTCGAGGATCTCGCCCTCGGCCAGCAGCAGGCTCGGGGCGCTGAGCTCGAGGCGGGCACCGCGAGTCCACTCCGACTCGGCCCGGGCCCCGAAGTTGTACTTGCTCCGGATCTCCGGATCGGTGATGGCCTCCCAGAGGCGCTCGGGGGTGGAGTGGATGTAGATCTCGTAGACCTTCTCCATGGTGTTCTCCAATCGGTGCTTGAGGTCGCTCATGACCGCGACCCACGGTTCGGTGTACTTGTCGATCCAGCGGTCGTGGATCAGCCGGATGGGGACGGCATTCAAGAAGTGCAGCTTCTCCCGCCCCGACCGCCGGGTGGCCACCAGTCCGGCCTCCTCCAACAGCTTCAGGTGCTTCATGACCCCGAATCGGGTCATGTCCCTGCCCTCCCCGAGCTCGGTGAGCGTCTGACCGTCGCGCTCGTGGAGCGCATCGAGCAGGAGCCGTCGAGTCGGGTCGGCCAGGGCCTTGAACACCTGGTTGTCGTCGGCCACCGGTCCATCTTATGTGACTATTTAGTCACCTGTCAACGCCGGGCACCCCGTCGACGAGGCCGAGACGGGGCAGATGTCGGGTCGGTGCCGGTCATCGCCGGCCGCGGGAGCCCACGCACCGGCGGCTGGCCCTGCCCGGCCATGCCGCCTGCGTGCGGGCGCCCCTCGGGGCCACGTGAGCAAGATCCTGCCGACCGTGCTCAGGGCCGACACTGTTCTACCGCCGCCGCTGCGGAATTTTTGTGCAGGTGGCCAGAAATCGTGGAGGGTCCCGTCGGGGCCGGCCTCGGGCCCCGGGGGGTCTGCTAGACACCGGAGATGCCGAGGGGAGACGACCAGCGCCGGGCCCTGGTCACCGGGGCGACGCGGGGCATCGGCAAGGCCACCGCGGTGGCCCTGGCCGCGGCCGGGTGGGACGTCGCCGTCACCGGGCGCACCGTCCGGGCCGGGGAGGGTCGTGACCACTCCGACACCGGGCAGGGACGGCCGCTGCCCGGCAGCCTGGAGGAGACCGGGGCCCTGGTGCGGGCCGAGGGCGGGCGCGTCCTCGAGCTGGTCGCCGACCTGCACGACCACGCCGCCCTGAGCCGGGCCGCCACCCGGGTCATCGAGGACTGGGGCGGGGTCGACCTGCTGGTCAACAACGCCGTGGACACCGGGGCGGGAAGCATGGTCACCGTCCTCGACCTGACCGTGGAGCAGTTGGAGGCCAAGCTCGACGCCAACGTGGTAGCCCCGGTGATCCTGGTGCAGTCGGTGCTGCCCGGCATGGTGGAGCGGGGTGCGGGCACCATCGTCGACGTCACCTCCCACACCGCCACCGCCGACCCTCCGGGGCCGGTGGGGATGGGGGGGTGGGGGCTGGGCTACGCCGCGTCCAAGGCCGCCTTCCAC
>DATCBL010000339.1:0-5345 GCA_036511875.1 Acidimicrobiales bacterium | reverse complement strand
GGTCGGGCCGGGCGATCACTGGGCCAGAGCAGCACGGCCACCAGCGCGTACAGCAGGACCGCCCCGGGAGCGCCGTTGACCGGGTTGGCCTGGCCGTTGAGCACGCCCCCGAGCCCTTCGCCGACCCACCACACGCCGGCGGACCAGACGATCGACGCTCCGAGGCCGATGCGGACCGCCGGCCGGAAGGCGATGGCCAAGCCGATGGTGATCTGGATCAGGGCGAACAAGGTGTTGACCAACATGGAGTGCCGCCCGATCGTCGCCCCCGACCAGTTGATCGGGTGGGCGATGAATGACGGGTTGCCCGAGGACATCCCCGAGATCATCCGGAGACCGAAGTCCTTGGTGAAGAAGTACGACTGCAGCTGGAGGACGCCGTCGATCAGCCAGATGGTGGCCAACACCAGCTGCAAGGTCCGTCGACCGTCGGGACGGGTCCATCCGGACGCGACAGCCCCGGAGGTCATCCGGCCGATGGACAGAGGGTCCGCGGTCACCTCCGATTCCGGGATCGCGGCGTGCTCGGCGGAAGTCTCGATGTTGATGTCCGAATCCCTCCGGTGGCCCGAGAGGTCACCCTTCGCTCCGGCTGCCCTGGGCGGCCCCGTCTCCTCATACTACGAAGGGTGGGAGATCGACGCAGGACCGTCACCGGCACCGAGCCTGGGCCTGCGGTCGAGTGGGGCCGACACCGCCACGGGCTAGCTTCGCCGAATGCGACTGAGCACGGTGATCCTCCCCATCTACCCGTGGGACGAGGGCCGGGCGGTCTGGCGTCGCGCCGAGGAGTTGGGTTTCCACACCGGCTACACCTACGACCATCTGACCTGGCAGAGCTTCCGCGACCGCCCGTGGTTCGCCGCTCTGCCCACCCTCGCCGCCGCCGCCGCCGTGACCTCGCGCCTCCGGATCGGCACCCTGGTGGCCTCGCCGAACTTCCGGCACCCGGTGACCCTGGCCAAGGAGCTGCTGTCGCTGGACCACATCTCCGAGGGTCGTCTCACCGCGGGAATCGGAGCCGGCGGTACCGGATTCGACGCCACCGCCCTCGGGCAGCCGCCGTGGACCCCCCGGGAGCGGGCCGACCGGCTGGACGAGTTCGTCAGCCTGCTCGACCGGCTGCTCTGCCACTCCACGACCACCGCCGCGGGCGTCCACTACTCGGCGGTCGAGGCCCGGACCGTCCCGGCCTGCGTGCAGCAGCCGAGAGTCCCCTTCCTGGTCGCCGCCACCGGGCCCCGAGGCCTCCGGCTGGCCGCGGAGTTCGGCCGGGGCTGGGTCACCTACGGGGATCCGAACGGACCGGCCGACGGACCCGAGGCCGGGGTGCCGGCCGTCGTTGCCGCCCAGATGGAGCGGCTGGAGGCGGCGTGCGCCGCGGCGGGGCGGCCCTACCGGTCGGTGGAGAAGGTGCTGCTGCAGGGGCTCACCGCGGAGCGACCGCTCGAGTCACCGGACGCCTTCGTCGAGTGGGCCGGGACCTACCGGGAGCTGGGCATCACCGAGGTCGTGGTCCACTGGCCGGTTCCCGACTCGGTGTTCGCCGGCCCGGTCGACGTCTTCGAGCGGATAGCCACCGAGGGCATGGCCCAGCTCCGCTGAATCGACCCGGCACGGGAACAATGCAGGCCACTGCATTGATACTGCTCAAGTATTGCCCCCAGCAGGTCGAATTGTCACCTATGGACCACCACGGCGCCGAGGTCACCGTCGGGCCGCTCCAGCTCGTCGCCGAGCTCGACGACACCCTGATCGAGGAGCGCCCCCGGCCCGGGGGCAGCCCGGCCGGCAGCCCGGGGAAGATGATCGTGCCCCCGGTACCCGAGTGGCCTCGGCTCGGGGCCTCCAACCACCCGGCCGGCGCGGCCCTGGCCGAGCCGGAGGAGGCCGAGCACCCGACCGACCCGGTGGACTCCAACCTGGAGATCGAGGACGGGGACACCACGCTGTTCGAGGCGGCCATCGGCGCCTTCCATGCCGGTGAGTACCAGCGGGCGGAGTCGCTCTTCCTCGAGGAGGCCCAGCGCACCGTGGACGCGGCGCCCCAGCGGGCCGCCATCTCCTACCGTCAGGCGGCCCTGGCGGCCGGGCAGATGGGCAACAGCGATGCCTCCGACCACTGGATGCGCCTGGCCGGACGCGAGTACCTGAGGGTCACCGAAGACGACCGGACCCCCTTGCCGTTCATCCGCGAAGCCGCGGTGATGGCGGCCAAGTGCTTCCTCAGCGTCGAGAACCTGAAGGTGGCGTCGAAGGGCCTGCGCCGGGCCCAGGCCATCGAGACGGTGCTCCGGGCCGACGACGACCTCATGGCCGAGAGCACCGGGGCCCGGTTCGACCCCCGCCCCGAGGAGGTCGACGAGCCCGCCGATCGGCGGGCCCCAGCCGGGTCCGGCGACGACGCCAGCCCCGGTGCCGTGACCGTCGCCCCGGTCCCCGCGGTCGCACCGGTGGTGACCGAGGGGACCGTCGAGTCCGGGCCCCCGGCCACCCCGACCGCCGGCCCCGGGCCCCACGGCGGGTGGCTGCACCGGCTGCGCCATTCCCGACCCACCCACCCCGTGGCCTGACCGGTGCCGTGGCCATCCCCCTGCTCGCGTCCCCACCTGTCGCCCCCGGGGCATCCGGCCGCCCGGCGGAGGGTGTCATGTCCGACATCGACGTCCTCCTCACCACCGAGGGCACCTATCCCTATGTGACCGGCGGGGTCAGCACCTGGGCCCATCAGTTGGTCACCGGGCTGGCCGAGAAGCAGTTCGTGGTGTACTCCGTGGTGGCCAACACCTCCATGGCCGTCCGCTACGAGCCACCGCCCAACCTGGCCCACATCGTCCAGGTCCCCCTGTGGGGCACCGAGGACACGGCCGAGTTCAACCCCCGACCCGGCTGGATCACCCGACGGATGCGTCGTCCCGGACGCCACTTCGACGAGGAGTTCCTCCCCGCCTACGCCCAGCTGGTGGTGTCGGTGGCGCTCGGTGAAGGAGGCCCCGACGACCTGGTCGCCGCCCTGTGCGCGCTCTCGGTCTACGCCGATCGGTACAGCCTGAAGCGGGCCATGCGGGACGGTCGGACCTGGCGTCTGTTTCGGGACACCCTGGCCACCCATCCGCTCTACCAGCGGCTGACCACGTACGAGGCCATCGACCTGGCCCGTTCGGTCTACCGCTACCTGGGGCCACTGGACTACCCCACCGACCTCCCCCAGGTGGTCCACGCCTCGGCCGCGGCCTTCTGCGCCATTCCCGCCGTGGTCCTCCGCGAACGGTACGGCGTCCCCTTCCTCCTCACCGAGCACGGGGTCTACTACCGCGAGAGGCTGTTGGCCCTGGGCCGCAACCGGACCAACAGCCCCTACCGGATCTTCCTGTCGAACTTCTACGCCGCCGTCGTGGCCATGGCCTACTCGCGGGCCGACCTGGTGGCCCCGGTGGCCAAGTTCAACGCCACCTGGGAGACCCGTCTGGGCGTCGACGAGGCCAAGATCCACCCGATGCCCAACGGCGTGGACCCCGAGCAGTTCCCCCTGACCCGCCCGGCCGGCAGCGGGACCGACCCCCTGACCCTGGTGGCCGTGGCCCGCCTGGAGCGACTGAAGGACATCCACACCCTGCTCCGGGCCTTCGCCATCGTGCGCACCCGCATCCCCGGTGTCCGACTGCACATCCACGGCCCCGAGAGCGACGCCAGCTACGCCCGCAGCTGCTATGCCCTGGCCGAGCAGTTGGAGCTCGGCCTGTCGTGCGTGTTCCGGGGACCGACGGCCGACGTGGGCCAGGCGCTCAACGAGGGGGACATCGCCGTCCTCTCCAGCATCTCGGAGGGATTCCCCTTCGCCGCGGTCGAGGCCTTGATGGCCGGCCGGCCCATGGTGGCCACCGAGGTCGGCGGCGTCCCCGAGGTCATCGAGCCCCCCTACGGGCGGCTGGTGCCCCCGGGCCGTCCCCTCGATCTGGCCGACGGGATCTGCGCCATGGCCGCCGACCGAGGCAACCTGGCCCGTCTGGGCGAGCTGGGCCGGCAGGCCATGCTCGAGTCCTACACCCTCGATGTGTTCCTCGACGGCTACCGGTGGCTCTACGACGAGGTACGGTCCCGTGCCGCCGCCCACTGAGCTCGCCCCGGCCCTCCCGAGCGACCGGGTGGCCCGGGACCTCGACGAGTTGCGCCGGCACTCGACGGTCTACGACGACCTGCACGTCGAGGCGCGCAGGGTCCTCGACCGGAACCCCGAGCCGCGCAACCTCCGCGACGTGGCGGTGGCACTGGAGTCGATGGGCTACACCACTAGCGGGGCCCAGGCCCTCGGATTCGAGTCCGTGTTCGATCTGGCCACCGCGGTCTACGAGCTCACCTACCTGTACTACGTCCCCCCGGTCGACGTGGCTCCCGAGCGCCGCAGCACCTGGAAGCAGTTCGCCGACGACTACCTGGCCGGGTCGTGGTACGGCGTCCCGTGGATCATGTCGGTCCTGGTGCTGTTCGTGGGCCGAGTGGCCCTGTGGTCGTCCCTCGATGCCACCCCCCAGGTGGCCGCCATGGTGTCCATGGCGTTCTTCCTGGCCGCGGTGCTGGCCGGCGGGTGCTCCCAGATGATCGGGCGGAAGGGGACGTTCTACCTGCTCCAGAAGAACTATCCCCTGGTGCGGTGGACGGTCTCCCGCTTCCTGGTCTACAGCGTGGCCGCCGCCTCGCTGGCCATCGCCCTCGCCTACACCTTCTACATCGTCCCCTACTACGGGCTGCGGCTCGGCGAGATCTTCGTCGAGTTCGCCGTGGCCATCTTCGCCTTCCTGCTCAGCGCGGCGCCGCTGTACATGCTCCGTCGCTTCTACACCCTGGCCCTGGCCACCGGGCTGGCCCTGGTGGTCACCCTGGCCACCGCCCACCTGTTCAGCGGCAGCTCCCCGGGCTTCCGGCACGCCCAACTGCTGGGCCTGGCCGTCGGGTCGGGGGCCATGGTGGTCATCGCCGCCAGCTACCTGGCCATGCGGACTGAGACCGATCCGGGTGGCCGCGACTCGGTGACCATCGTCAAGCCGCCGGAGCTCCGGGTGGTGCTCTGGTACTCGGCCCCCTACGCCCTCTACGGGGTGGCCTACTTCGTCATGATCCTGGTCGGCCCGCTGATCGTCGGCTTCGCCTACGGCCACAGCCTCGGCGTCGACCAGTACGTGTACCCCTCCACCTACGAGGGATCGGTGGACCTGTCCCTCCTGGAGCTGGTGCTCCTGCTCGGCCTGGTGTACGCCTCGATCGAGCACTTCGGCCGGCGGTTGCGACCCCTGCTGGACAGCCAGAACCTGGACTGCTGGCGGCAGGCCCGGGCCGCGCTCCGGAGG
>DATCBL010000338.1:0-2426 GCA_036511875.1 Acidimicrobiales bacterium | reverse complement strand
CGCAGGCGTGGGCCATGTCGGTGAAGGCCGGCGTTCCGGGTAGGGGCCGGCCGGGCGCGGTGGGCACGGGGTCCGCGCTGGCCAGGACCGACGGGGACGTGCCGCACCGGAGAGGCTCACTGGACCCGGTGCCTCGGGGGTCGAAGCTGACAATGGTGAACTGCTGACGCAGCGACGACGGGAACAGTCCGAGGAGTACCGGGAGGATCAGGTTCCCACTCTCGGCCGGCCCACCGGGATTGAACACCAGCGTCCCGGTCGGGTGGGCGCCGGCCGGGACCGGGACGCGGGTCACCGCCAGGGTGAGCGACGACTGCTCGGGGTGGCGGTAGTCGAGCGGCACGCTGACCGCCCCGCACTGGAGGTCGGGCTGCGTCGGGCAGGTCGACCACGCGATGGGCGAGGGCGGGGGCTCGGATGGGAGGGAGGTGAGGGCGGCCGCCGTCGGCGGCGAGGACGGGTGGCTCGATCCACCGGCGGAACCGGCCCAGACCGCCAGGGCGGCCACGGCCGTCACCACGGTCACTAGCGCCCGACCGGCCCCTCTCCGACGGTGTCGGGACTGGCTGCTCCTCCGGCCCATGCCTGGCGAACGTAGCAGGAGCGCTCGGCCCTGAGGCCCTGGCCACCGGGCCAGCGGGAGGAGCGCCGGGCCCGGGCCTGGTAGCTCCCGGGAATCTTCGGGACGGGAACCGCGTTGCAAGGTCCATGAACCTGTTGGCGCTTCCCTCGGGGCTCCGACCGTCCTCGGTGGACGAGCACGACAGGACACGTCTGGCCGCGGGAAGAACGCTGGGTGTCGCCGGGGTGTTGGCCTACAACTGGTGGGTGGTGGTGCCGTTCGTGCCGGGGCTGATGCCCTCGGTCAACGGGTTCTTCTCCGACCTCGAGGCCACCGGCCGACCCCATGCCTCGTTGATGTCCGATGCCGACTTGGCCGCCGGTGTGCTCCTGGCCGCGGCCTTGCTCCTCCGGGGTTCGACGGCGGCGCACGCGGTGCGACGCGAGTGGAAGTGGCTGCTGGCCTTCGCCTTGGCCGGGGCCGTCGGGGGCCGGTATCCCTATGCCTGTTCCGAGGGGCTGAGCGCCACGTGCCGCCAGTTGGAGTGGCACCTGCAGCTCCCCGTCCACCACTACGTCCACGTGGCCTCCGGCATCGCCGAGTTCGCCACGTTGACGGTGGCCGCGGTGATCGCCATGCGGCGCACCCGGAACGACGGGACGCCCGAGTCCCAGGTCTACGCCGGAGTGGTGACGACGTTGGTCCTCGGCTACCCGCTCCTCGGGGCGGTGTACCTCACCGACCGCCACGGGACCCTGGTGGAGCCGATCTTCTTCGTGGCCTTCTCGGTCATGGTGCTCACCGAGCTGTTCGAGCCCATCGGGCGGGGAACCGGACCGCGTCGGGCCCGACGGGCCGAATCACCGACCGAAGCGAACGGGGATCGGGCGGCGGTCTACCGCGAGTCCGGGGGTCGCCGGGTCACGGCCTGAGACGCCCTTCGGGGGGCGGATCGGGGGCCGCGGAAGCGAGCGGTGCTGCACCACCCCCCCGGTTCCGCCTAGGGTGAGGGGGTCGTCGACCCAATCACGCGGGCCGGCACATGTAGGGCTTCACAATGGATCCCCGCGTTTTAGTGCGTGATGTTCAAGGAGTGACAGTTATGGGTGTAGGTGCAGTCAAGTGGTTCAACGCCGAAAAGGGCTTTGGATTTATCACGCCTGACGGCGGCGGGGATGACCTCTTCGTTCACCAGTCGGAGATCCAGATGGAGGGCTTCCGCGACCTTGCGGAGGGCCAGCGTGTGGAGTTCGAGACGAAGCAGGGCCAAAAGGGCCTGCAGGCAAGCCAGGTCCGCAAGATCTGAGTAGGCCCCTGTCGGGAGTCGACCCGACGTCGCTATCGGATCTCCGATACCGGTCGTCGGGTCGGCCTCCCCCAGGGTGATGGAACGCCGGGGGCTGATCGCCCCCTTGGTGGGGTGGGCATGCCGGGGCCTCTGATCGGAGCGGCCCCGAAGGTGACGGTCGCGTCCGTCATGCTTCCTTCTGATGACGTTGGACCGGCCGCGGGCGCGTCGACCACCAGCCGCGACTTCCGTCGGTCGAGGCACCGGGCTCGGTGACACCACGGGACCCGGTCACCGAGATGGCGACCGGGTCCCGTGAAGATACCGACTTGTCCGTTGTGGCCGGACCCGAGACCGCCTACCAGCCGTGGCAGCCGTACTGGTCGGGCGCGCTGGGTTGGATGCGCTCGGCCACCATGATCTGTTGATCCTCGGTGGCCATGGCTCCCTCGGGGGCGTAGGCGCCACCCCCGTAGGCCGACCAGTTGGCCCGGGTGATGCCCAGACCGCCGCTGAAGCGGCCACTGTCGGCGGACCAGTCGCCACCCTCCTCGCACAGGGCCACCCGCTCCCACG
>DATCBL010000337.1:0-4948 GCA_036511875.1 Acidimicrobiales bacterium | reverse complement strand
GCCATCTCCGCCGGATCCAACGGGCGCAGGGACTCCACCCAGGCCTCGTTGGCCGTGGCGATCGGGTTCCTCATGTGGGTCAAGTGGGAGACGTCGGCCTCGGGCGGCGGACGACCGCAGAGCTGCAGCTCGGTCCCCAGCAGGTGGGCGACCACGTCGTGCACGGTCCAGCCCGGGAGGCAGGTGCCCACCTCCCACTGGCCGTCGGCCAACCCCGCCAGCAGCGAGGTGACCGCAGCGAACTCGGTGGCCAGGAGGTCGACGGTCCGGTCCTTGTCGAGGAGCGTCGGCACGGGGCCACGGTAGCGGCCGCGAGGGCCGGACCGGCCCGTCGGGCCGGCCCACGAACGGCGACGACCCGGTGGCCGAGCCGCCGATCGGCCCGCTGACCGCGATCCCGGCCTCAATCGGAGGGGCATCGGAGCCGATACAAGAGCAACCGAGACGGCCGAGACGGGATCCGAGCATGCGGCAACACGCCTGGAAGTACTGGATGATCAGCGGGGTGGTGGCCATCGGCGGCTACTTCGCGCTGCCCGGGACGACCAGCCAGAACGTCGTCACCCTGGCCATCGGGATCGGTTCGGTGGCCGCCATCCTGCTCGGCACGGTCCTCAACCGCCCCGCTGACCGACTGGGCTGGTACCTGCTGGCCGCCGGGATGGCCAGCTTCAGCGCCGGCGACGCGGTGCAGAACACCTACCACCTGATCCTGCACCGGGCCTTGCCGTTCCCCTCGGTCGGTGACGCCTGCTCCCTGGCCGGCTACCTGCTGGTCTTCGCCGGGATCCTCCGGCTCACCCGGAGCCCGGATCGGACCACCCGACGGGAGGACAACGCCGACGCCGCCATCGTGGCCATCGCCGGCCTGGCCATCTGGTGGCAGTTCCTGATGGACTCCTACGTCCACGACGCCTCGTTGCCCACCGAGGCCAAGCTGGTCCTCCTGGCCTACCCGCTCATGGACGTGGCCCTGATCTTCATCGTGCTCCGGGCCCTGGTGTTCCGCCGGGCCGACCAGCCGTTCCGCAAGCTGCTGGCCGCGGCGCTGGGCGTCGTACTGGTGGCCGACTTCGCCTACGACCTGCTGGTCCTCCACGGGCACTACGCCACCGGCAACCCGGTGGACGCCCTGTTCCTCCTGGTCTCCTTCCTGATCGGCGCGGCGGCCCTGCACCCGTCGATGGCCGAGGCGGCGGCCCCCGTCCCCCCGCAGGCGCCCAACATCTACGTGCGGGAGAACGACGGTCGCCACCGCGTCCCGGTCGTGGCCTTCGCCGGGTTCCTCCCGCCGGCCCTGCTGTTGGTGGCCAGTTCGCTGGGGGCCACGGTCGACGTGACGGTCATGGCCGGCATCTGCATCGCCATCTTCGCCCTCATCTACCTGCGCATGATGTGGCTCATCGGCACCATCACCGGCCAGACCAACGAGATCGAGGTCCATGCCCGGGCCATCGAGGCTTCGCTGCGCCAGCGCGAGGCCCTCGAGTCCGACCTGCGCCACTTGGCCTTCCACGACGAGCTCACCGGCCTGGCCAACCGGGCCCTGCTCCACGACCGGGTGGAGCAGGCGTTGGCCTCGGCCCAGCGCACCGGCCAGACCGTGGCCCTCTGCTTCGGCGACCTGGACGGGTTCAAGACCGTCAACGACACCCTGGGCCACCACGTGGGCGACAGCGTCCTGGTGCGGGCCAGCCGGCTGCTCTCCTCCATCGTGCGGCCGGGCGACACCGTGGCCCGACTGGGGGGCGACGAGTTCGCCGTGCTCATGGTGGACGTGGGTCGGCCGGATGCCGCGGTGGACTTCGCCCACCGCATCGTGGGCGTCCTGCGCGATGCCCCCGACTTCGAAGGCACCCAGGTCGGGCTCTCGATCAGCGTCGGCGTGGCCTACGGGGAGCCGGGCAAGACCACCGAGCAGCTGCTGAGCGAGGCCGACTCGGCCATGTACGAGGCCAAGGAGACCGGCAAGAACCGGGTGGAGGTGTTCCGGAGCTCGATGCGCTCGCGCATGCTGGAGCGCCTCGACCTGACCAACGGCTTCCGCTGGGCCCTCGGCCGGTCCGAGTTCTTCCTCCAGTACCAGCCGATCGTCTCGCTGGTCGATCGGGAGCTCCACGGGTTCGAGGCCCTGGTGCGGTGGAATCATCCCCACCTCGGCGAGGTCGAGCCCCTCCGTTTCATCCCCATCGCCGAGGAGACCGGATTCATCGTGCCCCTGGGACGCTGGGTCCTGGTGGAGGCTTGCGAACAGCTGGCGGCCTGGCGCCAGGAGTCGGGCGAGGCGCTCACCATGTCGGTCAACCTGTCCCGGCGTCAGCTGATGTCTCCCCACCTGGCCGACGAGGTCAGAACGGCGCTGAGCCTGAGCGGCGTCGATCCCCACCAGCTCATGCTGGAGGTGACCGAGAGCGTGCTCATGGAGGATCCGATCCGGGCCGCCCAGTCGCTCGCCGAGCTCCGGTCCATCGGGATCCGGATCGCCGTTGACGACTTCGGCACCGGCTACTCCTCCCTCAGCCATCTGCAGAACTTCCCGGTCGACGTGCTCAAGATCGACAAGTCCTTCATCGACCCGCTGGCCCATCAGGACCCGGGGAGCTCGGCGCTGGTCACCGCCATCATCGGCCTGGCCGGGACCCTGGGGCTGGATGTCATCGCCGAGGGCATCGAGCACCAGAGCCAGCTCCACCGGCTGGTCGAGCTCGGATGCCTTCGGGGGCAGGGCTTCCTGATGGCCCGACCCCTGGACAGCGAAAGCGCCGCCACCTTCATCTCCGACTTCTCCGAGAGCGCCACGGTGAGCTGAACGGCCGGGCCCGGGACCGCTCCCCTACACTGCGGGGACCGGCACCGGAGCGGTGCCGACCCAGGGGATCCCATGGCAGATCGATGACGACGGCTCAGACCTACTTCACCGAGGAGGAGCTGCTGGCCGACCACGCCATCGCCGAGCCGCTGGTGGTGGCCGGGGTGCGGTGCCACGGCGGGTTCGACGACCAGGGTCGCTACGTCTCGCCCCGCACCAAGAACCGGTGGCCGGCCATCGAGGCCTGGGAGGAGCAGCGCCGATCCCAGTTCTCCACGCCCCTCCTCGACGTGCCCCTCGACACCTGGCCGGAGAACTTCCCCAACGTGGCCCAGTCCAAGCTGCTGCTCCGCGCCGGGGCGCCCGAACCGATCATCAGCTCCCTCACCCGGATCGGGACCGTGGAGGGCTTCGGGGGGATGCTCCGGCTCCTGCCGGTCCCCGACGCCCACCGGGCCTTCGACGAGGACGTCTCGGGGACCGCCGTCGACCACATCGGCCGCGGCCTGTTCGAGGCCCACGCCCGTGACGAGTCCGGGTTCGGCGGGCTGGCCGGTCACGACCGGATGTGGTTCGTGGCCCGGGACGTCGCCTTCGAACACCCGGTCACCGAGGACCAGACGGCGGCCATGCTGCGCCGGATGGGCATCGACACCCGGCCCAAGTCCCCCGAGGAGGTCGGCCGGGTGCGCCGGCTGGCCGAGGAGCAGAGGATCCTGCCCGAGGACATCGACTTCACCCTGGAGATGGTGGCCGGCCGGATGATCGGCCTGTTGCTGATCGAGATCTCCGCCTTCCACGGCTTCCAGTGGGCCGAGGAGGTGCTGGGCGACGTCGACCTGGTGGCCGGGGACGGTGACGCGGCGACCCTCGTGTCCTACATCCGCCGCGACGAGACCCCCCACGTCGCCTGGCTGCGCACCGCCCTCTCGGAGATGCGGGACCGCACCTGGGTGGGGAGCGGGGGCCGCCACCACGCCGGCACCGACATGATCGGCCGGCTCTGGGACCGGGCCCTGCGGGACTCCCTGCTGCTCCGGCGCCGGGACAACCTGCAGTTCGCCATGGGCGAGATCACCGAGGCCCTGTCCGGCCGGGCCGACGCCGACGACCTGGTCGAGGAGCTGCTCTCCCTGGGCTCGGTGGTGCGGGCCGCCGACGGCACGCTGGCCGACTCCCCCGGAACGACGCCGCTGCGCTGACCACCACCGGCGCCGTGCGGCCCCGGGCGCCGGGCGAAAGGGCTGACCATGAAGTTCGGGATCTTCTACGAGCACCAGCTGCCCCGGCCCTGGACCGAGGGGAGCGAGCACCGCCTGATCGCCGACGCCCTGGACCAGATCGAGCTGGCCGACCGGCTGGGCGTGCAGTACCTGTGGGAGGTGGAGCACCACTTCCTCGAGGAGTACTCGCACTCCAGTGCCCCCGAGGTGTTCCTGGCCGCGGCCAGCCAGCGCACCACCCGCATGCGTCTGGGCCACGGCGTGGTCCAGACCGCCCCGGGGTACAACCACCCGGCCCGGATCGCCGAGCGGATCGCCATGTTGGACCTGGTCTCGGACGGCCGGGTGGAGTTCGGGACCGGGGAGTCCTCGTCCGAGGCCGAGCTGGGTGGCTTCGGCGTGGACCGGGAGACCAAGCGAGAGGCGTGGCTGGAGGGGCTCGAGGTGGCCATCCGGTGCATGACCGAGACGCCCTTCGGCGGGGTGGAGGGCCGCTACGTCACCATGCCGCCCCGCAACGTGGTGCCCAAACCCATCCAGAAGCCCCATCCGCCGC
Organism: Acidimicrobiales bacterium; assembly: GCA_036511875.1. GTDB lineage: Bacteria > Actinomycetota > Acidimicrobiia > Acidimicrobiales > RAAP-2 > Bog-756. The sequence goes on along the minus strand of DATCBL010000337.1, from coordinate 360 downwards.
TGTGGGTGGCCTGCAGCCGCCGCGACACCATCCTGTTGGCCGCGGAGAAGGGCATCGGCGCCCTCAGCTTCGCCTTCATCGAGCCCGAAGACGCCCGGCAGTGGGTCGACGACTACGAGGCCGTGCTCCGGGACCGCTGCGTCCCGGTGGGCCTCTCGGTCAACCCCCAGGTGGCGTGCGTCACGCCCATGATGTGTGCCCCACGGGAGGAGGACGCCCTGGCCCGCGGGCTGGAAGGGGCCAACTTCTTCGGCTACTCCCTGGCCCACTACTACGTGTTCGGTGACCACGTCCCGGCCGGCACCGACGTCTGGGACGAGTTCCTCCGGCGCCGCGACGCGACGGGGTTCTCCCCGGAGG
>DATCBL010000336.1:0-6414 GCA_036511875.1 Acidimicrobiales bacterium | reverse complement strand
ACCTGGCCCGAGGAGCCCCCGGCCTACCGGGCGGCCCAGCGGGTGCCCCACTGGGACATCGGCGCCGAGCTGGGCCTCCTCGACATGGAGCGGGGGGCCAAGCTGTCCGGCTCGATGTTCCCCCTCTACCGGGGGTTCGGGGCCCGGCTGCTGCGGGCCCTCACCTCGTTCGCCCTCGACAGCCACTCCGACCAGTTCGAAGAGGTGCGCCCCCCGACCCTGGTGCTCACCGAGACCATGGTGTCCACCGGCCATCTGCCCAAGTTCGATGAGGACGCCTACCACCTCGAGCGGGACGACCTGTGGGCCATCCCGACGGCCGAGGTCCCGCTGACCTCGATGTGGCGGGGCGACATCCTGGAGGAGGCCGAGCTGCCCCTCCGGTTGACCGCGGCCACGGCCTGCTTCCGGCGCGAGGCCGGGGCCGCCGGCCGCGACACCCGGGGCCTGCTCCGGGTCCACGAGTTCGACAAGGTCGAGCTGTTCGCCTACACCACCCCGGACCAGGCTCCCGCCCAGCACCAGGACATGGTGGCCCGGGCCGAGCGGCTCCTACAGGACCTCGGGCTCCACTACCGGGTGCTCGACCTGTGCACCGGCGACATGGGGCCCTCCGCCGCCCGCACCTTCGACCTCGAGGTCTACTCGCCGGGCGTGGACCAGTGGCTGGAGGTCTCCTCGGTGAGCTGGTGCAGCGACTACCAGGCCCGGCGGGCCACCATCCGCTACCGCCCCGAGGGCGGGGGGGCCCCGGTGCTGGTCCACACCCTCAACGGGTCGGCCCTGGCCTGGGCGCGGATCTGGGCCGCCCTGATGGAGACCGGGCGCCAGCCCGACGGGTCGGTGGTCCTCCCCGAGGTCCTGGCCCCCTACCTCCGGGGCCAGGTGGTCATCCCGGCCGCCGGCTAGCGGCGCGGCGGCTCAGCCTCGGGGCACGTCGAACCGGTAGCCGACCCCCCGGATGGTGGTGATCAGCTTGGGGGAGGAGGGATCCTCCTCCACGTGGCTGCGCAGGCGCTTGATGTGCACGTCGAGGGTCTTGGTGTCCCCGAAGTAGTCCGATCCCCACACCCGGTCGATCAGGACGTCGCGGGTCAGCAGCCGACCGGCGTTCTCCATCAGCAGGGAGAGCAGCTCGAACTCCTTGCGGCGCAGATGGACCTCCTGGCCGCGGATGAACACCAGGTGCCGGTCGGGGTCGATCTGGATGCCGCCGGCCTCGAGGACGGCGGTGCCGGTCCGGCGATCGTTGCCCCGGCGTTCCGAGCCCACCCCGGTCCCGTCCGTCGGATCGGACCCGGCGGCGGCGTCGGGGCCCGATCCCGGAGTCCGCCGGAGCACAGCCCGCATCCGGGCTACCAGCTCGCGCAGCCGGTAGGGCTTGGCCACGTAGTCGTCGGCCCCCACCTCGAGGCCGACCACGGTGTCGATCTCCGTGCCCTTGGCCGTGACCATGATGATGGGGACCGAGGACTGGGCCCGGATGGAACGACAGACGTCGATCCCCGACAGCCGCGGCAGCATCAGGTCCAACAGGACCAGGTCGGGCTCCTCGGAGGCAAAGAGGCGCAGGGCTTCGTTGCCGTCACGGGCCACGGTGACGTCGAACCCCTCCCGGGCCAGCCCGATGACCAGCGCGTCCACGAAGGACTCGTCGTCCTCGGCCAAAAGTACCTTGGTCTGGGCCTCCTCCGCCGGTGGGGTCTCGGAGGCGGTGTCGACCGGTGCGGCGTCGGCGGCCGCGGCCTTGTCGGCCGGTGGGGTCTTGCCGGACCGGCCCGCCTTGGTGGCGTGATCCGATTTGGCGCTCACGCCGAGTACTCCGGCGGACTGGGCAGGATGAGGGTGAAGGTCGACCCCTCACCCTCCCGGGAGTCCACCTCCACCCGGCCCTGGTGGTTACTGGCCACGTGGCGCACGATGGACAGGCCGAGGCCGGTGCCGCCCGAGTCGCGACTGCGTCCGTGGTCGACCCGGTAGAACCGCTCGAAGATGCGGTCGAGGTCGCGGGCCGGGATGCCCACGCCGACGTCGGTGACCGAGAGCCGGACCTCGCCGTTGGACCGGTCCCCGAACACCTGGACCGCGGTGTCCTCGTAGGAGAAGGTCACGGCGTTCTCGAGCAGGCTGTGCATGGCCGAGACCAGTTGACGGCGGTCGCCGAGGACGTGGACCGGGGGATTGGGCTCATTGAGTTGGATGGTAATACGTCGTTGCTCGGCCGCCGACCGGACCCGCTCGACCGCCTCGGCCATCACCAGGTTCACGTAGATGGGCTCGCGGGGCGGCGCCTCCTCGGACTCGATGCGGCTCAGGTCGAGCAGGTCGTCGATGATCCGGCTGACCCGGAAGGCCTCGGTGTGGATGCGCGACGCCAGCCGTTGGGCCACTTCGGGATCGGGCTCGACGGTGAGGGTCTCGGCCAGCAGCCCGAGGGCCCCGATCGGGGTCTTGAGCTCGTGGCTCACGTTGGCCACGAAGTCGCGGCGGACCTCCTCCAGGCGCCGACGGTCGGACACGTCCTCAATGATGGCGATCACGCCGAGGGGCCTCCGCCCGTCGTCGATCAGCCGGGTCCGGACGGTGAGGGTCTGGCGGGGCGGCCCGTAGAGGTCGAGGGTGCGCTCGGCCGAGCCGTCGGTCCAGGCGTTCTCCAGGAGCTCGGTCACGGCCTGGGCGGCCAGGGCGTCGCCGTGGCGATTGTTCATGAGCCCGGTGGCCCGGGCGTTCTGGAAGGCGATGTCGCCGTTCTCGTCGCAGACGATGACCCCCTGGGGCAGGGTGTCGAGGGCCCGGCGGAGCCGGATGGCGTCCGAGCTGGCCTCGGTGACCGCCTCGGCCGCCTCGCCGGTGACCTTCTCGAGGTGGCTGAGCACCGGCTCAACCCCCCCGTCGTCGGGAGGCTCCACGCCGAGGCGGTTGGACAGGGCGGTCAGCCGTTGCTGTAGGGATCGGCGCCCGGCCCGGCGCCCCAGCCGGGCGGCGATGGCGACGGCCAGGACGGCGACGACGCCCAGGACGACGTACCCGATGACATACGACTGCACAGCCCCAGCATGGCAGGCCCATGGCTCAGCTGTGACGATCCGTCACCGTTCGAGGGAAGAATCATGAAATAACATGAAAAGTATTGAAAGAGGATATTGGGGTCCGTAGAGTTTGGGCTATGCCCACCATCCCGTTCCCTGGTCTCCGATTCCCCGTGGTACGTGCCCCCGAGGCCGTCCATCCCCCGGCCGCCCGGTTGGCCGGGGTGGTGACCATGAGCCCCGACCCCAGCCAGCTCCCCGGGGGCCAGATCCTCCAGAACCTCATGAACGGCCTGCAGTTCTGGGCCCTGGCTCTGGCCCTGGTGGGCCTGGTCATCGGCGCGGCGGCCTGGGCCCTCGGCTCCCACGGCCAGAACTACCAGCAGACCTTCGTCGGCCGGCGGGCCGTCCTCGTCTCGGGGCTGGCCGCCCTGCTGATCGGGGCCGGACCGGGCATCGTGACCTTCTTCTACAACGCCGGCTCCGGGGTCCACTGAGGTGAGCGCCCTGGCCGCCGTCCCCGCCCTGCCGGGCGCGGCCTGTCCGGCGGCCGCCGCGGCGCTGGCCGCGGCCGGCCTGGGCCCGGTGTGCCAGGTGGCCTCCGGCCTGGCCAGCTCCGCCGCCTCCCAGGTGGCCGGGTTCGGGGTCAACAGCGTGCTCAGCGCCCTGGGCGGCTGGGTGGCCGAGGGGGCCACATGGCTGCTGGCCCAGATCGGCTCGGTCCTCGGGGACACCACCCGGATCGATCTCGGCGCTTCGTGGTTCGCCGCCCACTACCAGACCATGGCCGCGCTGGCCGGCGTGGTCATCGTGCCCCTCCTCCTGCTCGGGATCGTCCAGTCCGTCTACCGGCAGAGCGCCTCGTCGCTGCTTCGGTCGGTCCTCGTGAACGTGCCCCTGGCCGTGCTGTTGACGGCGGTAGCCGTGCAACTGGTCCAACTGGGGCTGTCGGTGACCGACGCCATGAGCTCGGCGGTGGCCCAGGGGGCCGGGCTCGACACCGGCCACTTCCTGTCCTCGGTGACCGCGGCCCTGTCGGGGTCACCGTCCGCCGGCCAGCCGGCGGCCCCGGCCTTCGTAGTCTTCGTCGGGGCCCTGGCCGTGGTGGTCGGGGCCATGCTGGTGTGGGTGGAGCTGCTCATCCGGGCCGCCGCGGTGTACGTGGCGGTGCTGTTCCTCCCGCTGGCCCTGGCCAGCCTGGCCTGGCCGGCCATCTCCCACTGGTGCCGGCGCCTGGTGGACACCCTGGTCGCCCTGGTCCTCGGGAAGTTCGTGATCGTCTCGGTGCTGAGCCTGGCCGTCGGGGCCCTGGCCGGGGGCACCGGGTCGACGCCGAGCGGCGCCCCGTCGGGTGCGGGCGGGGGCGGGGGATTCACCTCGGTGTTGGGGGGAGCGGCCCTGCTCCTGTTGGCCGCCTTCGCCCCCTGGGCCCTCTTCCGGCTCCTGCCCTTCGTCGAAGCCGGCGCCGCCGGCCATCTCGAGGCCCTGAGCCACCGGGCCGGTCGGAGCGCCACGGTGCCGATGCGTTCGCTGGCCCAGACGGCCATGCGGCTGACCGCGGCCGGCGCCCTGTCCTCGGCCGGGGCCGGGATGGTCGGGGGGGCGATGGGCGGCACCCTGGTCGGCGGAGCGATGGGCCGGTCGGGCGGATCCGCGGCAGGGGGTGGCCACGGCCCGAGGAGTGCCGCCGCCGGGTCGGGGGCAGGGTCCGGATCGTCATCCGACGGGCCGGACCTCGGCCCGTCGTCGGCTGCCGCCACCGGGGTGGGGACCATGGACCCGCCGGGCCACGGCATCCCGATGTGGAGCGTCCACCCCGAAGCCACCGCGGTGGCCAACGGGTACCGCCCGGGACCCGGTGGGGAGGCCGCGGCGTGGGCGCCCTCGTCGGCGGATCCCGGTCCGGCCGACGTCGGGGCCCGATCCGGGAACGACGCCTCGTCGGCAGCGGCCGGGCTGCGACCACTGCCCCGGCAGACCGGTGCCCTCCGGGCCGACGCCCTGGGCCGGGACGAGCTCGGCGTCAAGCTGGTGGCGGCCCCGACCACCGAGCCGCCCGGGGAACCGGGTGGGTGAGGGCCTGGGTCCCGAGCGGGTCCGCTACCGCTTCTCCCCGCTGGAGAGGCGGGGCGTCATCGCCGGCTGGCGGGGCGGGCAGATCGCCGCGGTGGCGTCGAGTCTGGTGGTGGGGGTGCTGGCTCTGCGGTCGCGCCCGTCGGCCGTCGGTGTGCTGGTGGCCCTGGCCGCGGTGGGCCTGGGGGTGACCCTGGCCTTCTGGCCCATCCGCGGCCGGACCGCTGAGCAGTGGCTCCCCTTGGCCGCTCGGTGGGTCGCCGGGAGGGTCGGCGGCGGCCGGCAGCTCGCTCCCGGGCCCCGAGCCGGGCACCGGGTGTCGCTCCGGCCTGGCCGGGCCGGCCCCGACGGCGAGGCGGTGGACCGGGCCCCGCCTCCGGCCCCGTCGGCCCGGAAGCGGTCGGTCTTCGGCGGGCTGACCCTGGAGTCGGTGCCGCTCGGCCCGGGGTCGTCGGACCGCCAGCTCGGCGTGGTCGTCGACGGCCCGTCCCGGACCGCCACCGCGGTGCTGTCCGTCCGGGGCCACAGCTTCGCCCTGCTGGGTCCGGGCGACCAGGACGCCCGGATCGCCACGTGGGCCCGGGTGCTGTCGGCCATGGCCCGGGAGGGGTCCGACGTGCACCGCATCCAGTGGATCGAGTCGTGCCTTCCCGACGACGGCCGGTCGGTGCGGGACCACTGCGCCCGCCACGCCGTGCTCGATGGGGACACCCCGGCCGGACGGTCGTACCGGGCCCTGGTCGACGAGTCCTCCCCGGTGACCCGCCGCCATCGGGTGCTGTTGGGGCTCTCCATCCACACCGCTCGCTCGTCACGGTCGATCCGGGCCGCCGGCCGGGGAATGGCCGGGGTCGGGGCCGTGCTCACCCGGGAGGTCCTGGCCCTCCACCGGGCGCTCGACGGGGCCGACATCGAGGTGGACGGGGTGCTCGGTCCGAGGGCGCTGGCCCGGGCCATGGGGGAGGCCTACGCCCCCGCTGGGCCCCGCCGCGACTCGGCCGACCCCGACGACCGGTCCCCGACCGACGACCCTGAGCGGCCCGGGCCGACGTGGCCGTGGCCCATGGCCGTCGAGCCCCACTGGGACGCGGTCCACACCGACGCCACCTGGCACGCCACCTACTGGATCGCCGAGTGGCCCCGGGTGGAGGTGACCCCCGACTTCCTCGGACCGGTCCTGTTCTCGTCCCTCCGTCGCTCGGTGGTGCTCACCATGGAACCGGTCGATCCCACCCGCGCCGCCCGGCAGGTGGCCCAGGCCCGGACGGCCGACATCGCCGACGGCGAGCTGCGGCGGCGGGGCGGCTTTCTG
>DATCBL010000335.1:0-3740 GCA_036511875.1 Acidimicrobiales bacterium | reverse complement strand
CCCGCCCACCACCTCCGGCGCCTCCAACCTGGGCCTGGTCGGTGGGGACCCGGCCGGCTACCCCAACGGACGGCGGGTGTTCGACGACGTGGCCACCATCGAGCTCCGGGCCATCGCCGGGGCCACCCTCCCCCTGGTCGACCCGACCTTCACTCCCGACGCTGCCGCCGGGGCCATCTCCATGGGCCTGACCGCCGGGCCCACGGACCTCACGGCCCTCGGAACCGAGAAGTACCTGGCCGGCTTCCCCTATCTCGGTCTGCCCATCTCCGGCTTCGTGTCCGGCACGTAGGGACGGACGGCATGGGCGAGCGCCCGGAACCCGAAGGCGCCCTCGGACCCAGCGGCCAGGGGAGCGTGGTCCTGGACATCGGAGGTGACCGGGGGGCGGCGATCATCTTCGCCCCCGATCGGATGGCCGGTGAGGAGCTGGAGATCCGTCCGGTCGGCCAGGCCTGGGAGGGGGTGCACACCGCGGTGCGACGACGCGACCTTGACAGCGCGGTCCGCTATGCCGGAGTCTTCGGATCGCTGCCCGCCGGCCAGTATCACCTACGGGTGAGGGGACGGGCATCGGCGGACCCGTGCCCGGCACCCACGGTCGGCCTGGTCGTGCACGGGGGCCGGGTCACCGAGCTGACGTGGCCACCGACCGGGACCTCCTCGGTTCCTCAGGCCCCGGTCCCCCCGCTGAGGGTGAATCCCTCGTAGCCCCGGGCCGACACCTCTTCGCACCGTTCCACGTAGGGCGGGAAGCCCACCAGGGGCATGAACACCCGGGGCTTGCCCGGTATGTTCGCCCCCAGGTACCACGAGTTGCAGGTGGGGAACACGGTGAAGTCGGCGATGCCGTTCACGTGCTCGACCCATGCCTCCTGAGCGTCGCCGTCGGCCTCGATGCGCCGGCAGCCGTGGCGTCCGAGGTACTGCAAGCAGTCGCTGATCCAGTTCACGTGGTGCTCGATGGACACCACCATGTTGGTGAGCACCGAGGGGCTGCCGGGGCCGGTGACGGTGAAGAGATTGGGGAAGCCCGACACGGCCAGGCCCAGATAGGTGCGGGGTCCTTCCGCCCAGGCGTCGGCCAGGCGCCGGCCCTGGCGTCCGCGAATGTCGATCTTGAGCAGCGCACCGGTCATGGCGTCGAAGCCGGTGGCGAAGACCAGGCAGTCGAGTTCGAAGTACCGTGCGCCGGCGCGTAGCCCCCGGGGGGTGATCTCCTCGATGGGCGAGTCGCCCACATCGACCAACTCCACGTTGTCCCGGTTGAAGGCGGCGTAGTAGCCGGTGTCCACGCACAACCGCTTGCAGCCGATCACCGTGTCGGGGGTCAGGCGGTCGGCCACCTCCGGATCGGCCACGATCTGGCGGATCTTTGATCGCACGAACTCGGCCGCAGTGCCGTTGGCCTTCCCGTCGAGGAGCAGGTCGTTGAAGGAGCCCATGAAGGGAAGGCCGCCCTGCTGCCAGCGCTCCTCGTAGACCCGGATCCGGTCCTCGGGCACCACAGCCAGCGCCGAGGCATCGTTCAGCGGTCGGCGCGACCCGAGGGCGAAGGCCTGTTGGCTGTTGCGGGCCCGGAAGCCGGCATAGTCGGCCTTGACCGTCTGGACCTCCTCATGGTCGAGAGGACGGTTGTGGGCCGGCACCGAGTAGGCCGCGGTGCGCTGGAAGACCACCAGTTGGCGGGCCTGGCCGGCAATCACCGGGATCGACTGGATGCCTGAGGAGCCGGTGCCGACGACCCCGACCCGCTGCCCCGAGAAATCGACGGGATGGTGCGGCCATTGCCCGGTGTGGAAGGTGGGTCCCTCGAAGCGGTCGAGACCGGGGAGGTCGGGGATGGTGGTCGACGAGAGGCACCCGGTGGCCATCACCACGAACCGGGCCCACCGTTCTTCGCCGTCGTCGGTGCCGACCACCCAGCCGTCGGTCTCCTCCTCGAAGGTGGCCCGTTCCACCCGGGTGTCGAACAGCACGTCGCGGCGCAGGTCGAATCGATCGGCCACATGCTCGAGGTAGGCCAGGATCTCGGGCTGGCTGGCGTAGCGCTCGCTCCACTCCCACTCCTGCTGGAGCTGGTCGGAGAACTGGTACGAGTACTCCAAGCTCTCGACGTCACACCGTGCGCCCGGGTAGCGGTTCCAGTACCAGGTCCCCCCGACGCCCCCGCCCGCCTCCACCACCAGAGCCCTCAAGCCGATGGACCGGGCCCGGTAGAGCATGAACAATCCCGCGAACCCCGCCCCCACGATCACCACGTCGTACCGGTGCGACTCGTCCATCACCGCAGCATCCTGCCACGCCGGCGGGGCGGTCATCCCCGGTCGGCGGCCGCGGCGCAGGCTCACCGGGTGAAATGGCGGTCGATCTCGTTGGCATAGGTGAGGCCCAGGCTGCCGCCGTGGTCGGCCAGCCACTCCGACAGGGCCGTGGTTCCCGTGGCCGGACCGTCGGTGTCGGCGAGTCCACCCGACATGGCCACGTACTCGTCCCTGGTCAACAGGACGTCACCGAGGGCCCGACCCAGGAGATACGAGAGGGGCGGGATGACGGCACCCGGCACCCGGATGATCCGGCTGCGGCTACCGACCGCCTCTCGGATCAGGGTCACCAACTCCAGGAAGGTCGGACGTTCGGGCCCGACCGCGTCGGTCACGCTGTCGTCCCGCTCGGCGCCCTTGGCCACGGCCAGCTCGGCGAGATCGTCGATGTGAATGCCCCGGATGCGCTCGTCGCCCCGACCGCCGACGGCGAAGACGGGAAGCCGGCGCAGCAGCCAGGCGATGTTGTTGAGGAGCACTCCGTCGCCGCCGAACAGGATGGCGGGACGAAGCACGGCGAAGGACAGGTCGGACTCGGCCAGGGCCCGCTCCACCAACGCCTTGCCACGAAAGTAGGGGAGCGGGGACTCAGCCCCCGGGTGGGTGATGCTGACGTGGACGATCCGCTGGACGCCGGCCCTCCTGGCCGCGTGGAACAGGGTGGTCGAGTTGGCGACCGCCAGGTCGTGGTCGATCTGGCGACGGGCGAACCGGACCCAGTAGGTGTTGTAGAGGGTGGTGGCCCCTCGGAGCGATTCGACCAGGCCCAGCTGGTCATCGAAGTCGAGCGGCCGCACCTCGACGGAGGTCGCCTCAGCGGCCCGGCCCGGATGTCCTGTGATGGTGCGCACCCGTCGTCCGTGCTGCTCCAGGGCCCGGGCGATGGCCCCACCCGAGTAGCTGAAGGCGCCCGTCACCACATCGAGTCCGGTGTCCTGGGTGGTAGCTGGCCGCGGTGCGCTGGACAGGGTGTCGGTCATCTGGTCTCCTCGGTGGTGGAATCTCCGGCCATCGTTTCGAACAGCCGGGCGAGCTGCTTGGCCCGAGCGAACAGGGCGAGGGCCGGCTCACGATCTCCGTCCAGGTGGCTGAGCATCTCGAGACCCAGGTAGAGGGCGACCACGGCGTAGGCCACCTCCTCGGAGGGGAGCACCTGTCCGAGCGGCGAGTCGCCCAGCGAGTGCTCGACTGCGGCTTGGGCGAACTCCCTCCAGGGACCGATCCGGGCGGCCACCTCGGCACCCAGCCCGGGGGTGGAGGAGGCACCGGCGATCATTTCGACCAGGACGGTGATGTAACCCGCATCGAGATCTGATCGAAAGATGTCGGTGGCCGCGTCCACCAGCTCGCTCGGCGTTCCCACGCTGTCGACAGACTCGCCGTACTGCTCCATCCGGGCCGAGCTGACCGCATCGA
>DATCBL010000334.1:0-2409 GCA_036511875.1 Acidimicrobiales bacterium | reverse complement strand
GACGTTGATGGCCGAGGCGATCGGGTGCTCGCTCTCCGCCTCCACCGCGGCGGCCAGGGCCAGGACCTCGCCCCGGGTGGTGCCGGGGGACGCCGCCACCAGCGTGACCAGGGCATGGCGCTCGGTCAGGGTGCCCGTCTTGTCGAACGCCACCCCGTCCACCTTGGCCAGCCGTTCCAGCACGTCGCCGTTCCGCATGAAGATGCCCAGCGCCGCGGCCCGGCCGCACCCCACCATCATGGCCACCGGAGTGGCCAGGCCCATGGCACAGGGGCAGGCCACCAGCAGGACGGCCAAGGCGCTCAGCACCGCCTGTCCGGCGTTGCCGACCACCAGCCACCAGGCCAGGAAGGTCAGCGCCGAGCCGGTCAGCACCGCGGGGACGAAGACGGCGCTGATCCGGTCGGCCAGCCGCTGGAGGGGGGCCTTGTCCCGCTGGGCCTCGTCGACCAGGCGCTGCAGCCGGGCCAGCACCGATTCCGCGGCCACGGTACCGACCCGGACCACCAGGGCGCCTTCACCGTTGCGGGTGCCGCCGGTCACCGGGCTGTCCGGTCCGCGGTCCACCGGAAGGGGCTCCCCGGTGAGCATGGACTCGTCCACCGCCGACCATCCCGACACCACCGTCCCGTCCAGCGGCAGGGCCTCGCCCGGGCGGACCCGGACCAGCGCGCCGACCGGGACGCTCTCGGGAGCCACCAGCTCGCCGTGGTCGTCGTCGGTGTCGGTGACCACTCGGGCGGCGGGCGGTCGCAGGGAGAGGAGCGAGTGCATGGCCTGTGACGCCCGGGCCCGGGCCCGGGCCTCCACGGCCCGCCCGCTCACCAGGATGGCCACGATGAGCGGAGCCATGACCCCGTGCAGTCGGGCGGCGAAGGCGCCGCTGCCTCCGAGGTGGAGGTGACGCCCACCGAGGGCGATGGCCTCGACCGCACTCACGGCCAGAGCGGCCAGGGTGCCCAGCGCGATCAGGGTGTCCATGCTGGTGGCGCCGTGGCGGAGCAGCCGGGCAGCGTCCCGCAGGAAGGGCCACCCGCCGGCCAGCTCCACGGCGATGGCCAACACCAGCACGGTCCAGCCGGCGGCGGCCGACTCCGGGGCGGCCAGGGCCACGGCCAGCGCGGCCAGGGCCAAGGGCCACGAGATGGCCGCCCGCCGGACCCAGTGGTCCGGGTCGGGGTCCCGACGCTCGGGTCGGTCCGAGACGACCGGCGCCGCCGAGTACCCGACGGCGGAGACCGCCGAGCAGATCTGGTCGGTGTCCAGCTGCGCCGGATCGTAGGAGACGAACGCCCGGGTGGTGGCCAGGTTGACCGAGGCGCTGGCCACCGCGGGCAGCCGGCCCAGGGTCTTCTGGATCCGGGTGGCACAGGCGCTGCAGTGCATGCCGCCGACGGCCAGCTCGGCCGTGGCCAGAGTCGGCTGGTCCGGCTCCAGCTTCGGTGGGGCCACCCCGGGCGCGGTGGGCATGGTGGGGTCGTGCTCCTAGCCGACCGGGGTAGCCGGGTATCCGGCCGCCACGATGGTGGCCCGGAGCGCGTCGGGGCCGATCAGGCCGGGGTCGTACCGGACCACCGCCCGGGCGGCGTCCAGGTCGACCACGGCCTCGGCCACCCCGGCCTGCTCGGTGAGGGACTCCTCGATCAGGGCCACGCACGACGAGCAGTGCATCCCCTCGATGCGCAGCTCGGCGGTGGCCTCCGGGCCCACGGTGGCCGGGGGGCCCGACGGCTCGGGCGCGTCAGCAGGCGGGGGCGTGGTCACCCGGACAGCGTAATTCTTCCCTGCGGCCGACCGGGCCGGTGCGCCCGGGGTCGGCCCGGTCGTCGGGGCGGCGCGGTCCCGGGGGTCACCCGTCCACCAGGCGTTGGAACTCCTCGTCGTGCTGGCCGGCGGCCCGCTTGTCGGCCAGCTCCTCCAGCCACTGCCGGGCCGGCTCGCTGTCCAGGGCCTCGACCATCTGCTTGGGGATGGCCCGGATGACGTAGTCGGTGGCCATGACCGGGTCCCGAGCGTCCCGGCGGGCCAGGGCAGCGTGGATCAACGGCTCCCACCGGGCCGCCTTGGCCCGGGCTCCGGCCTCGTCGCGCTCGACGAACTCTGGGAGCACCTGGGTCCCGAAGAGCTCGAGCGACTCCATGATGTCCTCGTGGCGGTTGTGGCCGGCCTGCATGACGAAGATCAGCTGGTCCACCCCGGCTTCCTCGTAACGCCGGAGGAACCGGCGGAGCTGGTCCGGGGTGCCGATGGCTCCCCGCAGCCCGGAGTAGTCGCCGGCGGCGGCCTTGGCCCCCAGGGTCTGGTGGCGGGCGGCGAGCGCCGCCTCCGGGGAGTACCCCGTCGAGTCGCGGCGGCGGAGGAACTCGTCCCAGACATCGGTGGCGGCGGGGACGTGGTCACCGAACACGT
>DATCBL010000333.1:0-8325 GCA_036511875.1 Acidimicrobiales bacterium | reverse complement strand
AACGCCGTGAACACCTGCTCGGAGACCTCGGCGGAGACCTGCCGGGCGGCCATGCCGGCGAACAGGCGGCCCCGCAGCCGGGCCATCCGCTCGCCGGACCGCTTGGCGCTCATGGCCTGGCGCAGCTCGTCGGCCTCGGTGGGGGTGAAGCCGGCCACGTCGATGGCGATCTGCATCAACTGCTCCTGAAACAGGGGTACCCCGAGCGTGCGCTCGAGGGCCGGCTGCAGCAGGGGGTGGAGGTAGGTGACCGGCTCGCTCCCGTTCCGCCTCCGGATGTAGGGGTGGACGGCATTCCCCTGGATGGGCCCGGGGCGGATCAGGGCCACCTCGATGGCCAGGTCGTAGAAGCACCGGGGCTGGACGCGGGGGAGGGTGTTCATCTGGGCCCGGGACTCCACCTGGAACACCCCGACGGTGTCGGCCCGGCACAGCAGGTCGTAGACCGCCGGGTCCTGCTCCAGGCGGGCCAGGTCCATGTCCACGTGGTGGAACTCGCGCACTAGGTCCACCATGTGGTGGAGCGCGGTCAGCATGCCCAGCCCGAGGAGGTCGAACTTGACCAGCCCGGCCGCGGCGCAGTCGTCCTTGTCCCACTGCAGCACGGTGCGGCCGGGCATCCGGCCCCACTCGACCGGGCAGACCTCGACCACCGGGCGGTCGCAGATGACCATGCCGCCCGAGTGGATGCCGAGGTGGCGGGGGAAGTCGACCAGCTCGGCAGCCAGGTCCCGGACCAACGGCGGCAGGTCGTCCCGGACCGGGAGCGGCTCTCCCCGCTCGACCGACTTCGACCAGGCGTCCACCTCCTCCAGGGTGTGGCCGAGCGCCTTGCCCACATCGCGGAGCGCCGAGCGCGACCGGTAGGTGATCACGTTGGCCACCTGGGCGGCGTGCAGCCGGCCGTAGCGCTCGTAGACGTACTGGATGACCTCCTCGCGCCGGCCGGACTCGATGTCGACGTCGATGTCCGGTGGCCCGTCGCGGGCCGGGGAGAGGAAGCGCTCGAACAGCAGCCCGAGGGAGACGGCGTCGACGTTGGTGATGCCGAGGGCGTAACAGACCGCGGAGGTGGCCGCCGACCCCCGGCCCTGGCAGAAGATGTCCTGGCGCCGGCAGAACGCCACGATGTCCCAGACGGTGAGGAAGTAGCCGGGGAACCCGAGCGCCCCGATGACGGCCAGCTCGCGGTCGAGCTGGGCCCAGGCCCCCGAGACCCGCTCCGCCTCCCGGGGCCCGTACCGGTCGGCGGCGCCCCGGCGGACCAGCTCGACCAGCCAGGTCTGCTCGGTGTGCCCGGCCGGCACGGGGAAGTCGGGGAGCCGTGGGGCCACCAGGCGCAGGTCGAACGCGCACGCCGCGGCCAGCTCGGCGGCCTGGTCGACCACCCCGGGCCACCGGGCGAATCGCCGACGCTGCTCGGCCTCCCCCCGCAGGCAGGCGTTGGCCGACGGGGGGAGCCACCCCTCGAGATCGGCCAGGGGGCGCCGGGCCCGCACCGCGGCCAGGGCGGTGCTCAGGGGGAAGCGGGCCGGGGCGGCGTAGTGGACGTTGTTGGTGGCCACCGGAGCCACCCCCCGCTCGATGGCCAACAGGGCCAGGGCGTCGTTGCGGGTGGCATCGATCGGGCTGCCGTGATCCCACAGCTCGACGGCCAGGTGGTGGCGGCCGAACCGCCCGATCAGGTGATCGAGGGCGTGGGCCGCCGCCGCCGGCCCGTCGGCGGTCAGCGCGGTGGCCAGCGCCCCCTTGCGGCACCCGGTGAGCATCAGCCAGTGGCCCCCGTGTCGCTCGGCCAGGTCGTCGAGGGTGATGACCGGCTTGCCCTTCTCGCCCCCGGCCAGGTGGGCCTCGGCGATGACCCGGCTGAGACGGGCGTAGCCCTCGGGATCCCGGGCCAGCACGACCAGGTGGGTGCCGTCGGGGTCGGCCACGCCGGTCCGGGCCCCCGCCGGCCCCGCCCCGGTGATGGTGAGCTCGGCGCCGAAGACCGTGGACAGCCCGAAGGCCCGGGCCGCCTCGGCGAAGCGGACCACGCCGTAGAGGCCGTTGTGGTCGGTCAGGGCCAGTGCGGACAGGCCGAGCCGGACCGCCTCGGCGGCCAGCTCCTCGGGATGGCTGGCGCCGTCGAGGAAGGAGAAGTTGGAGTGGGTGTGCAGTTCGGCGTAGGCCATGTCGTCCGGGTCGGCTCCGCTATCCGTAGGTGGCTTCGACCCACCAGCGGCCCCGCTCGACCAGCATCAGGTGGGCGGCCGGTCCGTTGACCGCCTGGAGGCGTGCGCTCCTCCGTCGGGACCTCGACCACCACCGTTCGTCCGATGGCCACGGCCCGGCCCAGGCGGTCACCACCGACCACGGGCCGTGCTCCACTGACAGTCGGCACGGGGTCCCGGTGAGCAGGCCCCGGGCCGATACCGAGACCGGCTCCCCGCCGGCGCCGACCAGTTCGGCCCGGAGGGGAGCGGGATGGACGACCGACGGTGCCGGTGGGGGGATCTGGCCGGGCCACGGCCCGTCGGGGGCCGGGGCGGGGCGAGCCTCCCGGGCGCTCCAGGTGATGAAGCGGGCCCGTTGGGCCGGACCCCGCCCCCCCTGGAGATGGGCGGTCACCACCCCGTCCGGGCCCAGGAGGACCTGCACTGCGGCCAGGGCCCGTCCGGCCCGGGCGTCGGTATCGCTCACCCCGCCCCAGAAGCCGGATTGGCCGGCCTCGGCGGTGGTCGCGGCGACGGCGCCGGTGCCCCGGCCCCGGGAGCGCCGTCCGGTGGGCGGCCGGCGCAGGTCTCCGAGCTCCCCGCTCCGGCCCCCGGCCACGCGGTGGCCGGCGGCCCCGTCCGACCCGAACCGGCCGAGCACGTGGGCCTCGGGGAGGGCGGCGAACGCACCGAGGGTGCGGATGCCCAACCGGTCCAGCAGTTCGGCCAGCTCGGGCTGACCTAGCACCCCCACCGGAAAGGGAGCCAGGAAGTCGGCGGTCCCCCCGGCCGGCACGATGACGCCGCCCCGGGCGGCGAGCACCGCGGCGAACGGCCCGTCGGCCACACCGACCTCGGCGGCGGCGACGGCCGAGGCGGCCTCGGTGACCAACTGGACCAGCGGACCCTCGCCGCCGAAGTAGCGGGCCGGCCCACGGGCGGGGAGCGAGCAGATCCCCGGGCGCACGGTCGTGACCCACGGGCAGTAGGCCCCCACGGCCTCGACCACCCGGGCGAACGACCGGAGGCCGGCCCCGTCCTCGTCCTCGTGGACCAGGTCGGGGCAGCGCACCACCACCAGGCGGTTCATGTCGGCCCCCCCGTATCACCATCGGCCATCCCCCCGGTGGCGGAGGGGAGCCAGAGCCGGTGGTGCCGGGGGAGCGCCGCCGACCGCCGACCGGTGGCGGTCACCGTCATCCGCCGTCGGGCCAGGTATCCGTCGCCGGCCCCGGCTCCCTCCCAGCCCGCCTCGCCGATGCTCAGGCGGAGGTCGGGAGGGTCGGGCCACCCGACCCGACCCTCCACCACCACCAGGACGGACCGGCGCTCCCTGGCCCGGGCCACCAGCCTGCGGGCCATGGCATGGCGAGGGGGGAACGGGGGAAAGAGCACCACCAGGTCGACGCCGTCGATCAACGCGGCGGTGGCCTCGGCCCAGGCCGCGTCGGGTCGGGGAATCACGGCCAGGCGGGCCAGGTCGATACCGACTTCGTGGGCGGCGACCGCCCCCAGCCCGGCCAGCCCGACCAGCGCGCACCACGAGCCGGCCGCCGAGGCCGAGGCCAGGAGGGCCAGCGCCACGCTGACGCTGCCATCGGCCACCCGGTCGGCGTCGGTGCCCCGGCCCGGCCCGCTCACCACGATGGTGGTCCCTCGACGCAGGCTGCCGTCGGGGAACAGGTCACCGAGGGGTGGGGCCACCGGGAGGACCCGGGCCTGGCTCGACGACACGGGCCGGGTGCGCTCGGCCAACTGGGCCAGGGAGGCCAGATCCCGGTGTCGGTCGAGCCTCCGGCCCGGGCGCGGCCCCTCGGGTTCCCCGGTATCCGCCACTGGTCGATGGGGAGGTGCTACGAACATATGTTCGATAGTACCGACCCGATGGCCGGTCTGCCCAGTCCACCCGGCCTGGGCCTGGCCCCGCCCGCTCCGGCCCGCTGGTCCCGGGCCGGGGCGGCGTCCCGCCCCGGCCGCTCCGGCCAGCTCCAGCGCCGCGGCCCGGCCCACCGCCGGCCCGACACCGGGCCCGCGGAAATCGGCGAAAATCCCTCGCGAAATGAGCAGGCCGTCCACCGGCCGGCGCTACCATGTGGTCACCAGAGAGAGGAGGTGGTCCAACTGAGCAGTCAACGTTTCGGGACCCTGGAGGTGGCTGGCCGCTGAGGCGGCTCGCTGTACCACCTGGCGAATCCCAGCCAGACACCCACCGGGCGACCTAGCCGGACCCAGGTCCCATCCGGCGCATCACGGGAACCCCGGTGCACACAAATCAGCAACATCTGTACCTGCAGGGCGCCTCTTCCGAGGCGCCCTGCAGCGCGAGAGGACTCCGCACCCCGAGGCCGGGTCTCGCTCCGGGGTGCGGCCCTCAGGGCCGCAGGGTGATCTCGTCGACGTCGAGCGCCGCCCGTACCTCGTCGGCCACCCGCTCGCTGACCTTCCGCCGGGCCACCAGACGGCCGAGCTCGGTCCGTTCGGAGTCGATCACCAGCTTGCGCAGCTCGCCTTCCGCCTGCCGGTGGCCGCCGGTGTCGTCGGCCCCACCCTCTCCCCCCTCCTGCTCGGAGACCCCCGACCGCAGCCCTTCCAGGCGGCGCTCGATCCGGGCCAGTTGGGATTCGTAGCCGACCCGGATCCGCATGGCCACCTCGGGGGCGAACCGCTCGTCCCCGGTCAGTTCGTCGAGACGGCCCAGGGCCAGCACGGTGAGCCGGCGCCGGGCCTCGGCCACCAGCACCGTATCCTGCTCGTCCCGGGTGACCAGGCCGAGCCGGCGGATCAGCGGAGGGAGGGTCAGGCCCTGCCCCACCAGCGTGGCCACGATGACGGCGAAGGTCAGGAACACCAGCAGGTCCCGCTGGGGGAAGTTCTGGGGGAGGGCGAGTGACGCGGCCAGGCTCACCGCGCCGCGCATCCCGGCCCAGCCGACCACCGTGGTCTCCCGCCACGATGGCGACGGGCGATCGCGATCGGTGGACCCGAAGAGCCGCTCCCCTCCGGGCAGCGCGGTGATCCCGAACATCCACGCCATGCGGACCACGATGACCGCGCCGACCACCGCCAGTGCCTCGACGGCCAGCGAGCCCGACTCCCGGTTGACCAGGCCGTCGAGAATGGGGCGGAGCTCCAGCCCGACCAGCAGGAAGGACATCCCGGTCAGCAGGAACACGATCAGGTCCCAGATCTCCCGTTGCTGCAGACGGGCCCCGGCGGTGAGCGACACCGAGCCGTAGCGCCCGAAGTAGAGCCCGGCGGCCACCACGGCCAGCACCCCGGAGGCCCCCAGCTTGTCGGCCGGGAGGTAGGCGGCGAACGGGAGGATCAACAGCATGGTGTTCTCGATGACCGGCGTCTCGGTGAAGCGCAGCATGCGGCTCCCGAACCACCCCACGGCCAGCCCGATGGCCACGCCCACGATCACCGCGAAGACGAACTTGCCGGCCACGTCGGCCAGGGTGAACGCCGAGCCCACCGCGGCCACGGCCACCTGGTAGGCGGTCAGGGCGGTGGCGTCGTTCATCAGGCCCTCGCCCCCGAGGATGGTCACCAACCGGCGGGGCAGGCCGAGCTTCCCGGCGATCTGGGTGGCGGCCACCGAGTCGGGCGGCGACACGATGGCCCCGAGGGCGAAGGCCACCGCCCAGCCCATGCCGCCCACCAGCGAGTGGATCACCACGGCCACCGCCGCCATGGTGGCCAGCACCAGGCCCACGGCCAGCAGGAGGATGGGGCGCAGGTGGGTTCGGAGCTCGCGGGCGGAGGTGTCGAGCGAGGCGTCGTAGATCAACGGGGGCAGGAAGACCAACAGCACCAGGTCGGGCTGGAGCTGGATCCGGTGTTGGGTGGGGATCAGGGCCACGGCGATCCCGGCGATGACCAACAAGATGGGATAGGCGATCCGGAGCCGGTCGGCCACCGTGGCGATGACCACGATGCCGATGAGCAGGCCGATGCCATCGGCCAGGCTGATCATGGCCGCACCGCCTGTCCCCCCGGACGGTGTGGGGCGAGGGCGGCGGTCACGCCGGCCCACCGGGCGCGGTCCGCACCGGTCGACGGTGCGGGCGGACTCCTGCGGGGACGGGGCCCGGGATCACCGGGCAAACCCTAGCCAGGGGCCGGGGAGGGGAACCTCACCGGTCGCGACGGCCATCGCCTCCCCTGCCCCTCATCGACCGGACCCGGAGTCATCTTGAGCCGTTCCGAGGGGCGGTCGTGTCACCGCCGGGCCGCATCAGGCCAGCGAGTGGCACACCGCCTCGACGTTGTTGCCGTCGGGATCGCGGACGAAGGCACCGAAGTAGGAGGGGTGGTACTCCGGCCACACCCGGGGGGCGTGCAACACCTCGGCACCGGCGGCGACGGCGGCATCGACGAAGGATGCCACCGCCGCCCGATCGGGGGCCAGGAAGGCGATGTGGCACTCGCGGAAGCCGTCCCCGGTGGCGCGTGGACCCAGCCAGAAGGTGGGTCGAGGGGGGATGCCGAACCCGACGGCCGGTGCGTCCTCGGTGATCCGCCGGCCCCCGAGCGGGGCCAGGACCGACTCGTAGAAGGAGGCACTGGCCCCGACATCGGCGCACTGGATGCAGAGATGGTCGATCATCGTCCGATGATCCCATGTTCGATGCCTCGAGGGCGTCGCGGACCGGCGGAGTCCGCCGTCCCGGCCGGCGGGGCGAGGACGGGCCGGTGGAATAGGCCCGGTGCCCGGCCGGTTGCACCCGCCATGGCGATCAAGGTGGTGGCGGTAGCGTTCGGCGGGCCCGAGGTCTTGGCCGTGGTGGACGAAGCGGTGCCCGACCCCGGTCCCGGCCAGGTGTCCGTCGAGGTCCGGTCGGCGGGGACCAATCCCATCGACTACAAGCAGTTCAGCGGGCAGTTGGGCGCCGACCCCTCCCGGCTGCCGATGCCGGTGGGCCTGGAGGCCGCCGGTGTGGTCACCGCGGTGGGAGCCGGCGCCACCGGCCCGGGCGGTCCGGTCCGGCCCGGCGACGAGGTGATCCTCTACCGGATCTCCGGGGCGTACGCCTCCCAGGTGGTGGTGGCGGCCTCTGCCGCGGTGGCCAAGCCCCCCCCGTCTCTCGTTCGAGGAGGCCGGCGGTCTCATGGTGACCGGGGTCACCGCGGTCCACGCCCTGGCTGCCACCGGGGTCGGCCCGGGTGACACCGTGGTCATCCACGGCGCGGCGGGAGGGGTGGGGCTGATGGCCGTCCAGCTGGCCGTGGCCGACGGGGCCCGCGTGATCGGCACGGCGAGCGAGGCCGCTCACGCTCAGCTGCGCCGGCTGGGGGCCGAGCCGGTGGCCTACGGCGACGGACTGCTCGACCGGCTCCGGGACCTGGCTCCGGGGGGTGTGGATGCCGCCATCGACACGGTGGGGACGGACGAGGCCGTCGACGTCTCGGTGGCCCTGGTCGCCGACCGGGACCGGATCGCCACCCTCGCCGCGGCCCGACGGGGACTCGAGCTCGGGCTGAAGGTGCTGGGCGGGGCCCCCGGGGCCGATCCCGGTGTCGAGGTGCGCGAGGCGGCCCGCCTCGAGCTGGTGCGCCGGGCCGAGGCGGGAACGCTCTCGGTGCTGGTGGCGGGCACCTACCCGCTGGCCCAGGCGGCCGACGCCCTCCGCAGGCTGGCCGGCGGGCACACCCACGGGAAGATCGTCCTCATCCCCTGAGCCCGGGCCGGGCCGGCCGAGAGGGGCCGGCCGGGAGGAGCTCATGGCCGGCGGGCGCCACGGGGCCGTCGGCGCGAAACTCTGCTGCCGTGACCCTCCCGGACCCCCCGTCCCGCTCGCTGCACCCGCTCCCGGCCCAGCCCGCCGGGGTGCCCTGGCCCACCGAGCGATGGCCGGAGGGAACCCTGCCCGACGGGGTCGAGCTGAAGGCGGCCATGGACGCGGCGTTCGATCCCGCCGGCCCCCTCCACCAGACCTACGCGGTGGTCGTCGTCCATCGGGGCCGTCTGGTGTTCGAGCGGTACGACGGGCTGCTGCCCCAGTGGGACAAGCCGGGCAAGCCGGTGGGGCCGGACACGCCCTTGCTCTCGTGGTCGATCGCCAAGTCCGTCCTCCACGCGGTGGTCGGCCTGCTGGTCGACGAGGGGGGCCTGGTGATCGACGAGCTG
>DATCBL010000332.1:0-2003 GCA_036511875.1 Acidimicrobiales bacterium | reverse complement strand
CTCGCGCACCAGTGCCTCGGGGAAGGTCAACCGGACCCGGACCCGGATCACCGGTGGCTGCCCGGACCGGTGGCCCCGGCGGCGGCCCGGTCGCCCAACGCCTGGTTGAGGTTGCCCGAGCGGAACCCGTCGAGGTCCAGGGTGACGTACCGGTACCCGGCCCGGTGCACCGAGGCGCTGACCTCCCGGCGTCGCGCCACCACCGCGGCCAGGTCCTCGGGCGGCACCTCGATGCGCGCCGTGTCGCCGTAGTGGCGCACCCGGAGCTGGGCAAACCCGAGCGACCGGAGGCCCGACTCGGCCTCGGCCACCGAGCGCAGCGTGCCCAGCGTGACCGGAGTCCCGTAGGGCACCCGGGAGGCCAGGCACGCCGCGGCCGGCTTGTCCCAGGTGCGCAGGCCCAGCCGCCTCGACCACTCCCGCACGTCGGCCTTGGCCAACCCCGCCTCCACCAGGGGGAAGCGGGCCCCGGCCCCCAGGGCGGCCTGTTGACCGGGCCGGTGATCGGCCAGGTCGTCGGTGTTGACCCCCAGCACCACGACGGCCGTCCCCACCGCGGCGATCGGGGCCAGGGCCTCCATCAGGGCCGACTTGCAGTGGAAGCAGCGTGAGCCGTCGTTGGCCGAGTACGCCGGGTCGGCCAGTTCGTCGGTCTCCACCTCGGTGAACGACAGGCCCCACTCGGCGGCCAGCCGACGGCAGTCGGCCCGCTCCTCGGGGGCCAGGGACGGGGACACGGCCGTCACACACCGGACCGACTCGGGACCCAGGGTGTCGGTGGCCACCCAGGCCAGGAAGGCCGAGTCCGCCCCGCCGCTGAAGGCCACCACCATCGGGCCGATCCGTTCCAGTCCGCCCCGCAGCCCACCGAGGTCGCCCCCTCCGCCCGGTTCACTCATCCGGGGCCACCTCGGCCAGCACCTGCTCGATGGGGCCGACCATGCCGGTCAGGAAGGGGCCGAACTCGGCGAAGCGGGCCGAGCCCTCGTCGAACCGCATGGTGTAGACGCAGTCCTTCAGATCGTCGGGATGGACGCCGAAGAGGGTCACCCCCCACTCCCAGTCGTCGATGCCGGTCGACCCGGTGATCAGCTGGAGGATCCGCCCGGCGAAGGCCCGTCCGGCCGCCCCGTGGCCGCGCATCACGGCCTTTCGTTCCTCGAAGGGCAGGGAGAACCAGTTGGACCCCTCGGTCTCCCCCCGACGCTTGGACATGGGGTAGAAGCAGAAGGCGGTCATCCCCTCGGGCGGGAGCCTGGGATGGAGCCTGGCCTCTTTCATCTCGTCGGGGAGCCCGGCGGCGTACTCCGAGACCTCGGTGAGGGAGACGTAGGAGTCGGCGACCACCAGGCCGGCGGCCTGGAGGTCGGACTGGAAGCGGCGCAGGCGCCAGTGGTCGGCACCGAGGGCCACGAACCCGAGGTCGGACTTGTGGCCCAGCATGGCCACCGACACCACCTGCAGCCCGTCGGCCTCGGCGGCCTTCACCGCCTGGACGACGGTCTGGTGGTTGGCGAGGGCCCCGCCGGGGGCGCCCGAGGCGCGGCCCAGTTTGCAGAACAGGTGCAGCACGCCCCAGCCGACCGAGGGAACGAGGGGATCAGTCACGGCACCAGTGTACGGCCCGGCCGGGGAACGGAAGAAGGGCGCCCGGGGGCGCCCTTCTTTCACCATGCCAGTCCGTGGAGAGACTAGAAGTCGTCCATGCCTCCGCCGGGCATGCCGCCGGCGCCACCCTCTTCGGGCTTGTCCACGATGACCGCCTCGGTGGTCAGGAACAGGGCGGCGATCGACGCCGCGTTCTGGAGGGCCGACCGGGTCACCTTCACGGCGTCGATGACGCCGGACTTGAACAGGTCCTCGTACTCGCCGGTGGCGGCGTTCAGGCCTTCGTTGGGCTTCTTCAGGTTGCGCACCTTGTCCACGATGACCCCGCCCTCGAGTCCGGCGTTGACGGCGATCTGCTTGAGGGGCTCCTCGACGGCCCGGGCCACGATGCGGGC
>DATCBL010000331.1:0-2777 GCA_036511875.1 Acidimicrobiales bacterium | reverse complement strand
CTCCCGCAGAGCCGGTTCTGGCGGTTCTGGTGGTGGGGCTACACCCGCCTCGTCCTCCCCGGGGCCGGCTGGGTCACCGGCGGGCGGGCCTGGTTCGACGTCGGCCGGTTCCTCGGCCCCAACATCTCGGCCCACTACCGGCGGTACCCGCTGGACTGGACGGTCGAGGCCTGGCGCCGGGCCGGCTTCGTGGACGTGGGGGTCCGGCGGATGAGCCTCGGGGGCGGCCTGGTCATGTGGGGACGACGGGCCGGTGGGTGAGCCGGACGGTCCAGGGGGAGGCCCACCCGACACCCGGGCCGCCTTCTACGCGGCGGCGCGCCCCGGGGGGTGGCGGGACTGGTGGACGCTCCTCCACCCGCCCTACACCGCCTGGCACCTGGCCTACGTGGTCATCGGCGCCTGCCTGGCCCCGGTGGTCGACACCACCCGGCTGATCGCCACCTTGTTGGCCTTCTTCCTCGCCGTGGGGCTGGCCGCCCACGCGTTGGACGAGCTGCACGGTCGCCCCCTGCACACCCGGATCCCGGGCCCGGCCCTGGTGGCGGTGACCGCCGTGGGCCTGGCCGGTTCGGTGGCCCTCGGGATCGCCGGGGTGGTCCAAGTGGGCTGGGCCCTGGTCCCGTTCCTCGTGGTCGGGCCGGTGCTGGTGCTGGGCTACAACTACGAGCTCTTCGGCGGGGCCATCCACAACGACGTGGGCTTCGCCGCCAGCTGGGGAGCGTTCCCGGTGCTCACCGCGTACGTGGCCCAGACCGGCCGGCTGGCCCTGGCCCCGGTCCTGGCCTCGCTGGGGGCGTTCGCCCTGTCCGCCGCCCAGCGGGCGCTCAGCACCCCGGCCCGGATGCTGCGGCGGCGAGCCGACCGGGTGACCGGGACCATCGCCCTGTCCGACGGCGAGGTGGTGGCGGTCGGCCGAGCCCTCCTGTTGGCCCCGCTGGAACGGGCGCTTCGGGCCATGGCCTGGGCGGTGGTCCTGACCGCGGCGGGCCTGGCCGTCGCCCGCCTCGGCTGACGACGGGGCCGGGCGGCGCGGGGCTCAGCCGTCGACCCCGGCCGGTGGACCGGGCGACCACTCCGGATCAGGTTCGAAGTACAGCCGCTGCAGGGCCTCCAGACCGATGGCGAACACCGACCACTCCTGGTCCTCGCCGTCGGGGCCGGTGGGGCGGAGGATCCCGTCCATGTCCGGGTCGAGCCGCTGCCGCAGCGAGCAGCCCTCGGCCAGCGCGCCCACGGTCACGGTGAACTGGCGCACGGTCAGGGGGGCCCGGGGCCGGAGGCCCAGCGCCTGGACCAGCGAGTCGTAGGCGTCCTCCCACAGCCGGGTGGTCCCCTCGTACCCCTCCAGCAGGGCCCGGCGGATCCTCAGCTGGTGGTCGAGGCGCTGCCCATCGGGCTGGAGGTTCTCGGCGGTGGCCAGGGCCCACACCGCGATCCACAGCGACCAGTGGGGGGACTCCAGCAGGGCCAGGATGTTGGCCGCCCCACCCACCCGGCACACCTCCCGAAGGGAACGGTCGCGGGCCTCGGCGGACGAGAGGTCGATGGCCGCGAAGACCGGTTCCAGCGCGGTGAAGGTCTCGTGGAACTCGCCCAGCCCGTCCTGGCCGGCGATGGTCACCAGGACGTCGGCCTGGTAGTCGGCCAGGTTCTCCCACACCCGCCGGATGACCGAGGCGTTGGAGATCCGGCGACCGGTGTCGGCCTCGACCCGGTCGAACACCCTCTTGAAGGTGAGGGTGTCGACCCCGGTGCCCAGCCCCTCCTCGATCAGCAGGGTCCGTCCGGTGTCGAGCAGCAGGACCCGCAGCTCGTCGCGGGTCAACGTCGGTTGGCGCTGTTCTGTCATTCGATCCGCTCTCAGGTCGCTCTGCCTCGAGTCGGGTCCGCCCCCCATCCTCTCGTCCTCCGTTGATCCGGCCCGCACCCTACGTCAGCCGACGGGTCACGCCCCCGCACCGGGAGGCAGAGCAACCGTGAGTTGCAACATAGCCGCGCGCCGTGTGTCATAGTCCACACGTGGCGCCCCGTCCCATCGATCCGGCCGTCCTGCGCATCGACGACGACGGGGTCACGCTGCTCGGGGGATGGTCGCCGAGCAGCGGGTTGCGGCACTTCCCACCCAACCCGGTGTGCCCGTTCACCGGCGCCGACGACATCGAGCCGGTCGACCTCCCCCGCACCGGGACGGTCTGGCTCCACACCACGGTGGCGGTGGCCCCACCCGGGTACTCGGGCCCGGTCCCCTACGGGCTGGGCATCGTCGAGCTCGACGGGGACCCCCTGCTCCGCGTGGTGACCCGCCTGCGGGGCGAGGGGGTGGCCCGGGGCACGGCGGTGGCCCTGGACGGCGAGGAGCTGCCCGGCCCCGACGGGGAGCCGGCGGTGACCTGGGTGTTCCACCCGTGAGCGACGTGCGCATCACCGGGGTCGGCCTGCACCCGTTCGGGCGGTTCGGCGAGCTGACCGGGACGGCCATGGGCGTGGTGGCCGTGCGGGCCGCCCTGGCCGAGGCCGGCATCGGCGTGGGCGACGTGCAGGCGGCGTTCTGCGGGACGGCCTACGGCGGCGTGGCCGCCGGGCACCGCGTCCTCTCGGCGCTGGCCGGCACCGGTCCGCCCATCTACGACGTCGAGGCCGGCTGCGCCTCGGGCGGGGCGGCCCTGCAGCTGGGTGCCTCGTCCATCGCCTCGGGCCAGCACGACCGGGTGCTGGTCTTCGGGATCGAGAAGATGCCCAAGGGGATCATCCGGTCGTCGTTCTTCGCTCCGTGG
>DATCBL010000330.1:0-9584 GCA_036511875.1 Acidimicrobiales bacterium | reverse complement strand
CGTCAGCAGCGCGGTGCGGTTGGCATTCTGCACGGCCGGCGGGAGCGCCACGTAGTCCAGGCCGGCCGCCAGGTTCTGGCCCCCGCCGGTGTGGGTGGTCCAGTCGAGGACCTTGACCACCTGGGCGCCGGTGGTGGCACTGGTCTGCTTCTGCAACAGGATGGCCCAGCTGTACCCGGAGATCGGGTAGCTGGTGGCACCGGGCTCGTTGACGATGGAGAAATTGGTCGGCGTGATCCCCGTCTTCTGGTCGGCGTCGGCGCCCACGGTGGCTGCCGACGGGACCACGTAGGCCCCGGCGGCGTTCTTGATCGCGGCGTAGGTGAAATTGTTCTGCACCGCATAGTTCAACTCGACGTAGCCGATTGAGTACGGGGTCGACTTGATGCTGGAGGCCACCCCCGAGTTCTTCGGCGTCTGCACGGCGGTGGCCGGCCACGAGATGGTCTTGCTCGCTCCGAGGGTCCACACCGTCGGGGCGACGGTGCTCAGATAGTCGGAGAAGATATACGTGGTGCCCGAGCTGTCAGCCCGCACCTCGGGGACGATGGCGTTGGACGGGAGGGTCACCCCGGGGTTGAGGGCGGTGATCTGCGAGGCGTTCCAGTTCTTGATCGACCCGCTCATCATGCCGGCCAAGGTGGGTCCATCGAGCTTGATCCGCTTGGTGACGCCCGGAAGGTTGTAGGAGATCGATACCCCCCCGAGAATGTCTGGGATCTGGATGACGGTGCCCGAGGACGCCGGCACCTTGGCCAGATCTGATGCCGACATAGGCACGTCGGAGGCAGCGAAACCGACCGAGCCCGACTGGAAGTCGGTGATACCGGTACCGCTACCCACGCCGGAGTAGTTCACCTGGAGGCCCTGGTTCTTTCCGGTGTAGGTGAAGAAGGCCTTGGTGAAGAACGGCTGAACGAAGGTCGAACCGGCCGCCTGGATGGTGCCGGACGGTGCGGTCAGATCGGCGTTCAGGTAGGCGGAGTTGGACGAGCCGAGGGTGCCCCCGGGGGGTGCGGTCGTCGTGCTAGCCGTTGTGGGCGATGAGCTGCACGCGGCCAGAAGCACGCCGCCGGTCAGCAGGCCCACGACCATGATCCGCCTGGTCCTGCGGTGCGGCCCCCTCGCCGCCCGGGGGGTGGTTCCTGAGTCAGTTCCTGAGTCCACTGGTGTTCTGACCTCCATAGGGTGCCTGGTTGCACTGCGAACCGGGCTGTTCGCCTGCCCGCGCTCGGGACGCATCGGACGTCCGGTCGAAACGGTACCGATCGGAAGTGAACGTACGGCAAACCTGCGGTGAACACAGCACGAACAGTGGGTGCTCTTGGGATGAATTGAGCGATGACGCTCTCCGGGAGGGTTCGGACGACCACCAACCGCGCCGGTCGGACCCGACGGGGTCAACGGACATCTGAGCCGACATCGCCCTCGTGCTGGTGCCGGAGCACCCGGAGCAGCTCCTCGTAGGGGCCCAACAGGTAGGCCTGGTCCCCGGGGGCGAACCGGGTGCCGCGGCGGGGTGGGTGCTCCAGGCGGCCGCCGTCGGCGGCCCGGCTCAGGGCCACCACCCGGGTCTGGGCCGGCAGGTCCACCATGGCCAGCCCGTCGAGGCCCCGGCCCGGGGCCACGGTCAGCCGGCCCACCAGGAACGGCAGGCGGCCGACGGTGAACGAACCGAGGATGTCGAGGCCCAATGCGGCGCCCACGAAGCGGGGGGCGGCCAGCGCGGACGTGGACCGCACATGGCGGAAGTCGAAGTGGTGCTCGACGGTGTGAGCCAGCTCGCGGTCGAACACCCGGAGCACGACCGGCACGCTCGCCCACCGCTGGCCCAGGAAGTCCCGCACGGCCAGGCCGGTCTCGATGTTGGTGAGGTCGTCGCTGGTGAGCACGGCCACCGCCGCCGCCGAGTGGACGTTGGCGTCCTCGAGGGTCTGCCATTGGGTGGAGTCGGCGATGAGCACCGGAGCCCCGAGCGCCCGGGCGTGGTTGAGGAAGCGGTTGTTCTCGTTCCGCTCCACCACCACCACCTCTCGGCCCTCGGCCTGGAGTCCCTCCAGCACCCGGATGCCCACCGAGCCGAGGCCGATCACCACCACGTGGCCCTCGAGCCCGATCAGCTGCCGGCGGCCGAGGGACTGCTCGATCCGCCACGACACCAGCACGTTGGTGATGAGGGCGAAGACCGTCGTCAGCAGGGCGGCGCCCCCGGCGATGAGCAGGATCCCGAAGATCTCCATGGCCGTGGTCTGACTGGCGAAGGAGAAGTCCCCGTACCCCACCGTGGAGATGGTCTCCACGGTGAAATAGAGGGCGGTGAGCACGGACATGTGACCGCCGTGAGGGAGCCGGTAGCCCAGCCGCAGGACGACGGTCGACACGATGATGAGGGAGGCGGCGGCCACGATGGCGAACCGGAGGGCGCCGTTGTCCTCCGATCCCAACAACGAGCGGAGCCGGATGAGCCGGCCGGCCCCGCGGCGGACGGTGAGCTTCGACGGGTCGTCTCCGCTCCGGTCGGGAAGGAGGTCGGCCCCGTCGAGCTCCTCGACGGTCCCGAGCACCGTCACCCGGTCGCCGATGTGGACCTGGTGGTCCCGCCCCGGACAGGCCACGGTGGGCGAGCCGTCGACCGGCACCACGGCAATCGGGGCCAGGGCCCCGAAGAGGGCCCGGAGCGTGGCGAAGCGGGCCACCTCCACCTCGGAGGTCATGAAGTGGGTCCCGGCCAACTCGATCTGGTACGTGTCGCGGCCCAGGCAGGCCTCCACGATGGACGGGGCGGCCAGGGCGGCCACGTCGAGAACCGTGCCCGGCCCGGTGACCTGGCTGACCGCGGCCCCCACGGCGGCATTGGCCAGCTGCACCACCACCCGGACGTCCGGCCGTTGTTCACTGACCGACAGCGCGGTCTCCAACGTCTGGACCTCGGTCCTCTCGGCGCAGACCACGGCCCGGGCCGAGGCCAGGCCGGCCCGGTCGAGGAAGCCCCCGATCCTCGGGCTGCCCACGATGAAGGGGATCTCCCAGGCCTCCACGATGCGGACCAGCCTCGGGTCGGGCTCCTCGTCCACCACCACCACCCTGACCCCGGCCTGGTGGAGCTGCTCGACCGTGCGCAGGCCCACCCCCTGCAGACCGCACACAATGACGTGGCCCTCCCACTCGGCCACAGGCGTTCCCTCCATCCCCGTATGGTGCCCCACCAGCATTTCTGCCGGATTGCCGGCGTGTTTCGGGACGAATCGCCACCCCAGGTCGGGCCGCCGAAGGGGAATAGACGTTCGATTCCACTGTTGATCCCCTCACAGCCCACGCCCAGACCGGCGTGGCGACATCTGGAGGAACTGATGGACGAGACGACCGAAGAGACGACCGAAGAGACCAACGAAGAGACCAACGAAGAGACGCCGCGGGGGGCGGGCCGGGCCGCGGTCCAGAACCTGCCCCTGCTGCCCCTGACCTCGGGGGTGGTGCTGCCGGGCATGGTGTTCACCATGGCCCTCGAGTCCGACGAAGCCAAAGCGGCCGCCGAGGCGGCCGAGGCGGCCGACGGTCATTTCGTCATCGTCCCCTTCATCGACGGGCGCTACGCCTCGGTGGGCGTGGTGGCCGAGGTGATGGAGGCAGGTCAGCTGCCCGGGGGCATGCCGGCGGTGGCGGTGCGCGGGGTGGAGCGGGCCCGTCTGGGCACCGCGGTGCCCGGCACCGGGCACGCCCTGTGGGTCGAGGTCGAGGTCATCCCCGAGGGGGCGGCCACCGAGCAGGCCGTCGAGCTAGCCCGCGAGTACCGCGCCGTGGTGGAGAACATCCTGTTGAGCCGCGGGGCGGGACGCTTGGCCGAGCGGCTGGCCGACGTGGCCGAGCCCGGCCGGGTGGCGGACATGGCCGGGTACTCGCCCGACCTCTCCCTGGCCCAGAAGGTGGAGGTGCTGGAGACCCTGGACGTGGCGGCCCGTCTGCGCCTGGTCATCTCCTGGTCGCGTGAGGTCCTGGCCGACCTGACCCTGCGGGAGCGCATCAAGACCGATGTCGAGGAGGGCATGGAGAAGACCCAGCGCGAGTTCCTGCTCCGGCGGCAGTTGGAGTCGATCCGGAAGGAGCTGGGCCAGATGGGCGCGGGCGAGGAGGGCGAGCCGGACGACTACCGGACGGCGCTGGCCGAGCGCCAGCTGCCCGACGACGTGCGCAAGGCCGTGGAGCGGGAGATCGACAAGCTGGAGCGGATGAGCGAGCAGAATCCCGAGCACGGCTGGATCCGCACGTGGCTGGACACCGTGTTCGAGCTGCCCTGGGGCGAGGAGTCCGAGGACCGGCTGGACGTGACCGAGGCCTCGCGGATCCTCGACGAGGACCACGACGGCCTGGCCGACGTGAAGGACCGCATCCTCGAGCACCTGGCCGTCCGCAAGCTCCAGGCGGAGCGCGGGCTGACGCCGGTGGGAGGCCGCGGCGCCGGGGCCATCCTGGCCCTGGTCGGCCCCCCCGGGGTCGGGAAGACCTCGCTGGGCGAGTCGGTGGCCCGCGCCCTCGGACGTTCGTTCGTGCGGGTGGCCCTGGGCGGTGTGCGGGACGAGGCCGAGATACGCGGCCATCGCCGGACCTATGTCGGGGCCCAGCCCGGTCGGCTGGTGCGGGCGCTGCGCGAGGCCGGCACCATGAACCCGGTGATCCTGCTGGACGAGGTCGACAAGCTGGGAGCGGACTACCGGGGCGATCCGTCCTCGGCACTGTTGGAGGTGCTCGACCCGGCTCAGAACCACACCTTCCGGGACCACTACCTGGAGGTCGAGCTCGACCTGTCCAAGGTGCTGTTCATCGCCACCGCCAACATGGTCGACACCATCCCCGGGCCCCTGCTCGACCGGATGGAGGTCATCCGGCTGGACGGCTACACCGAGGACGAGAAGGTGGCCATCGCCCGCCATCACCTGGTCGGGCGCCAACGGGCCCGCGCCGCACTGCGGCCGGAGGACGTGACCATCACCGACGAGGCCCTGCGGACCGTCGTGGCTGACTACACCCGGGAGGCCGGCGTGCGCTCGCTCGAGCGCGAACTGGGTCGCCTGCTCCGCAAGGTGGCGGCCCGGATCGCCTCGGACGGCCCGGAGGCTCCGGTCACCGTGGACGCCGACGACGTCCGCCAGTGGCTCGGTCGACCGCGGTTCTTCTTCGAGTCCGCCGACCGCACCGCGGTGCCCGGCGTGGCCACCGGCCTGGCCGTCACCGGGGCCGGCGGGGACGTGCTCTACGTGGAGGCGACCATGATGGACGGCCCCGAAGGGCTGACCCTGACCGGGCAGCTGGGCGACGTGATGAAGGAGTCGGCCGAGATCGCCTTGTCCTATGTGCGGTCACACGCTGGAGTCCTGGGCATCGACCCGGCGGTCTTCGCCGGCAAGCGGTTCCACCTCCACGTGCCGGCCGGAGCCATCCCCAAGGACGGGCCTTCGGCCGGGGTCACCATGACCACGGCACTGGTCAGCCTGTTGCGGGACGTCCCGGTTCGCTCGGTGGTGGGCATGACCGGCGAGGTCACCCTGCAGGGCCGGGTCCTGCCCATCGGAGGGGTGCGCCAGAAGGTGCTGGCCGCCCACCGGGCCGGGCTCACCACGGTGGTGCTGCCCGTCCGCAACGGCTCGGACCTGGAGGACGTGCCCGAGCTGGTCCGTGACGAGATGACCTTCCACCTGGCCACCGACATCGGCGAGGTGCTCGAGGTCGCCCTGGCCGAGCCCGAAGCCGGCGAGGCCGGCGGGGGTGGGAGCGCCGACCGGCGTCAGCCGGTCGCCGCCTGACCGACCCCGACCGGTCGGTCAGCCCGTCACTGGGCCAGATAGTCGGCGAGGATCGAGGCCAGCCGGAGTGGCTGGTCGCCCTGGATGCTGTGGCCGGCATCCTCGACCGTGATCACGCGGTCGAGGGGCCGGCGGCGGTGGAACTCGGCCTCGTCGGCATCGTCCACCACCGGGGACCGGGCCCCCCGGACCAACAGGACCGGGGCCTCGATGGCCTGGAGGTCGTCCCACAGCGGGCCGAAGTCCACCGAGCCCACGTGCAGGCCACTGGAGCCGGCCGGACGGCCCAGCTGGTGTCGCCAGGTCCACGTGCCGTCCTCCCGCTGCACCGCGTTATGCAGCACCCCGCGGCGGAGTGAGGACACCGACCGGGTCGGGTTGAACTGGATGGTGCGGTCGAGGATCTCGTCGAACGAGGCGAACGTCTCCGGTCCGGCCAGGAAGGCCGCGATGTCCGAGCTCTTCTCCCGGGTGACCCCCGGCGTGATGTCGATGAGCGCCAGCTTCGGTACCAGTCGGGGATGGGCGCGGGCCAAGGCGATGGTGGTGGCGCCGCCGAGGGACATCCCGACCACCAGGCGGGCTGACGGGGCCAGCCGGTCGACCACCACGGCCAGGTCCTCGGCCATGGCCCGCGGATTGAGCACGGCGTCGTCACCCGGCCAGTCCGAGTGGCCGTGCCCGGGCAGGTCGATGGCCACCAGAGGCCGGCCGAGGGCCAGCGCCACCGTGTCCCAGGTGTGGGCGTTCTGCCCCCCGCCGTGGACGAAGACCGCCTCGGCCGGCTCGGTACCCCACACCAGGGCGCTCACCGAACGGCCCGGCGCCACCTCGACGGACTCCCGACGGACGGTGGGTGGGCCGGTCCAGTCCAGTCCGACCTCGCTGGCGTTCTCGGGGAAGAGCGAGAACTCGTCGTAGTGGCCCGGGTCCGAGCCGCTCATGCCGGCCCCTCGTCGGCGTCCCGGCGGCCCAGGGCGGCCACCAGCGCGGCCAACGTCCCGTCGGCCATCAGGGCGGGGGTGGTGAACCCCACCCGGTCCACCCGGCCGGCGAACCGGGCCACGATGTCGTCGGCCACCTCCTCGGGCGATCCCACCGCGGCCAGCGCCGAGAGCATGGTGTCGTCGATCATCCCCGGCATCTCCTCCCACCGGCCCGCCTTGGACAGCCGGTTGAGCTCGGGTAGCAGGTCCTCCCATCCCCCCACCTCCAGCACCGGCCGGTAGGCGGGGGTGGAGGCGTAGAAGGAGAGCAGCCAACGGCCGGCCGACCGGGCCGCATCCAGCTCCTCCTGGTCCCGTCCGCAGCAGACGATGACCTCCCCGGTCACCGTCAGCTCCGAGCGCTTCCGGCCGGCCCGGGCCAGGCCCTCGTCGATGGCCGGGAGCGTCCGCCGGCGGAAGTGGTCGGCGGTGTTGAACGGCATGACCAGCAGCCCGTCGGCCACCTCGGCGGCCAGCCGGACCATCTGGGGGCCCAGGCCGCCGACGGCGATGGGGGGCATGCCGAAGGGGAGGGGGCCCGGGTTGAACATGGGGGGCATCAGGGTGTGGGAAGAGAACTCGCCCCGGAAGTCCAGCCGCTCGCCCGTCTCCCAGGTGGCGAAGATGGCCCGGAGGGCAGCGACCAGCTCCCGCATGCGGGCGATGGGCCGGTCGAAGGACGAGCCGTACCGCTTCTCCACCTGGGCCCGGATCTGGGACCCCAGGCCCAGGGTGAACCGCCCCCGGGTCAGCAGTTGCAGGTCGTAGGCCTGGTGGGCCAGTTGGACGGGGTTGCGGGGGAAGGCGATGGCCACGTTGGTGGCCAGCTCCAGGGTCCGGGTGGCCCCGGCAGCCAGCACCAGCGGCGTGAACACGTCGTGGGGCCCCTCGAAGGTGAAGGCCCCGTCCACCCCGAGCTCCTCCAGCCGGCGGGCCCGGTCGGGGGCGTCCTCCAGGCCCGAGAGCAGTGCGTCGATCTTCATCGGACCATGTTCGCATCCCCGGCGAGCCCCCGCCCGCCGACGGGCCGGGGCCGAGCCCGGGGTGCCGTGCCCCGGCGGTGCGGATCGTCGGTGACACACTGGGGCCATGCCACCCATGACGTGCACGCCGGACGAGGCCGCCGCCCTCATCCGGACCCGGGACACCATCGGGTTCGGGCTCGGCCCGGCCAACCCGGATGCCTTCTTCACCGCGCTCGGACAGCGCGACGACTGGGAGGACCTGACCTTCGGCGGGGCCCTCCTGCTCGGCTTCTACACGGTGCTCCTCCACCCCGGGGTGTCCTACCGGAGCGGGTTCTTCGGACCCGCCGAGCGCATGATGCTGGCCCAGGGGGCCAACATCGAGTTGGTGCCGGGGGGGTTCCGGCAGTTCGCCCCGATCCTCCGACGGTTCGCCCCGAGGGTGATGACGGCCCAGGCTGCCCCCCCGGACCCCGACGGGGTGGTCAACCTCTCGCTCCACCTCGGGGCCACCCTCGAGGAGCTGGAGATGGCCGGGCGCGACCCCGAGCGGCTGTTGGTCATCGAGGTCAATCCCAACCTCCCCCGGACCTGCTCGCTCGGGCCCGAATTCACCAACACCATCCCCCTCGACCTGGTCGACGTGATCGTGGAGGCCGACGGAGTGCCCTTCGCCCTCCCGGCCACACCGCCCGACGCCATCGACCAGGCCATCGCCGAGCGGGCCCGGGAGTTCATCGCCGACGGGGCCACCCTGCAGATCGGCATCGGGGCGGTGCCCAACATGGTGGCGTCCCTCCTGGCCCAGGGGGCCGGCGGCGGGTACGGGATCCACAGCGAGATGTTCACCGACGGCCTGATGAACCTGCACCGGGCGGGCAAGGTGACCAACGACGCCAAGAGCGTGTTCAACGGGGTGTCGATCACCACCTTCGCCCTGGGGTCGTCCGAGCTCTACGCCTGGCTGGACGGCAACGACGCCGTGGCCTTCGTGCCGGTCCAGGTGGTCAACGACCCGACGGTCATCGCCCGCAACCACTCCTTCGTCTCCATCAACGGCGCCCTGAGCGTGGATCTCTACGGCCAGGTGGTGGCCGACCACATCGACGGCCGGCAGATCTCGGGGGTGGGTGGTCACGAGGACTTCGTGGCCGGGGCGGAGATGCGGCTGGACGACCATTCGTTGATCTGCCTCCGCTCCACCGCGGTGACCAATGGGGTCACCCGGTCGCGCATCGTGGCGCTGCTGCCCGAGGGGTCGGTGGTCTCCACCCCGCGGCACCACACCGGGGTGGTGGTCACCGAGTACGGGAGCGCCGACCTCTCGGGCCTCACCGTGCGGGAGCGGGCCGCGGGCCTGGTGGACATCGCCCACCCCGACTTCCGCGACCCGCTCCGCCAAGTGGCGTCCACCCTCGGACGGCACTGACCCCGTGGATGACCCGCAGACGGTGGGATCGTTGACCCTGGCCACGTTCAACATCCACATGGGCGTGGACGGGTGGGGCCGTCCCCACGACATCGTCGGGGAGTGCCGGGCCCTCCAGGCCGACGTCTACGTCCTGCAGGAGTCCTGGGCCCCCGACGACGGCAGCCCGAGCACCGCCACCCGCATCGCCGAGGGGATCGGCCACCGGGTGGTGGTCGAGGTGGCCCTGGCCCACGGCCGGCTCTACTCCCCGCACCCGTCGGCCGACCGGAAGTGGGGGCCCCGGCTCTACCAGTCCCGGACCCCGCTGCGCCTCGACGGCGAGCGGTGGGCGTCGGCCAAGGAGCCCGCCGACCGGACCTTCCAGCGGGGCCGGTGGGGCATCGCCGTGCTGTCGAGGGTGCCG
>DATCBL010000329.1:0-5926 GCA_036511875.1 Acidimicrobiales bacterium | reverse complement strand
CCGAGGCGTCGATGTTGAGCACGCCCGCCAGCATCTGCGGTTGGTTCCCGACGATGCCCACGGCCCGCCCGTCGACCCGGGCAAAGCCGCACACCAGATTCATGGCCCAGTGGTGGTTGACCTCGAAGAACTCGCCGTCGTCGACGACCCCCTCGATGACCTTCTTCATGTCGTAGGGCTGGTTGGGCGAGGCCGGCATGAGCTCGGCCAGCTCGGGGGTGAGCCGCTCGGGGTCGTCGCCCGAGACCACCAGCGGCGCCTCCTCCAGGTTGTTGGAGGGGAGGAAGCTCAACAGGTAGCGGACGTCGTCCAGACAGGACTTCTCGTCGGGCGCCACGAAGGCGGCCACCCCGGACTTGGTGGCGTGGCTCATGGCCCCGCCCAGCTCCTCCAGGGTCACGTCCTCGCCGGTGACCGTCTTCACCACGTCGGGACCGGTGATGAACATGTGGCTGGTCCCCTGGACCATGAAGATGAAATCGGTCATGGCCGGGCTGTAGACCGCGCCCCCGGCACACGGCCCCAGGATGACGCTGATCTGGGGGATCACCCCGGAGGCCTGGGCGTTGCGGTGGAAGATGCCGCCATAGGAGTGGAGCGAGACCACGCCCTCTTGGATGCGGGCCCCGGCCCCGTCGTTGAGGCCGATCATCGGCACCCCGATGGACGAGGCCAGGTCCATCACCTTGTGGATCTTCTCTGCGAACACCTCGCCCAGCGCCCCGCCGAAGACGGTGAAGTCCTGGCTGAAGACGCAGACCCTCCGGCCCTCGATGGTCCCGAAGCCGGTGATCACCCCGTCGGTGTAGGGCCGGTTCTCCTCGAGGCCCATCCCGTGGGCCCGGTGCCGGGCCAGCATGTCCAACTCCTGGAACGAGTCGTCGTCGAGGAGGTAGTCGATCCGCTCCCGGGCCGTCATCTTGCCCTTGGCGTGGTGCTTCTCCACCGCCCGGGGCGATCCGGCGTGGCGGGCCTGCTCGCGGCGCTCGGCCAGCTCTTCCAGTCGTTGGGTCATCGGGTGATCCATGCTCCCGAGGCTACCGGACCCGGCCCGGGGGCTGGCTACCGGAGCCTCCTGGGACCGCCCCGCCGGGTTCGACCGGCCACCGGTCGGCGGGCGACCCGGATCCGCTCACCGACCCGGGCCCGGAGAGGCCGGCCTTCAGTGCGGGGCGCCCTCCCAGCGCGGGCCGCACCCCACGTAGGTCACCTGGTTGAGGACCCCCACCCCTGACCGGGCCGCGGGCGCCGGGGCCCCGGCCGGTCCCGCGGTCGGAGCGGTGGCGTCGCCCGAGGCCGAGGCATCGGTGGCGATGCGCTCGGCGGCTCCGGCGTGCAGGTAGGAGGCCGCACTTCTCCCGACGTAGCGTCCTTCGAGCTCCTCGTCCCGCACTCCGATGAAGGAGTAGCGGGAGGACGACCGGGCCGGGGCCCGGACGGTGGGCGTGGTGGCCGCGGTGGTGGCCCCGTCCCGGTCCGATCGGCCGTGGACCGGGGTCGGCTCCCAAGACTCGACCCGGTAGACGGCCACCACCATCTCGGCGGCCACGATGACCGCCCATCGGGGCGACCGGGGCGACCCGGGATCGGTCCACCGTCGCCCGATACGCCACCCGTGGCGGACCTGCTCGTAGGCCGCGTCCACCCCCGGGCCGCCCACCGGCAGCAGCACCACCGGGTGGTCACGCTTGAACTTGGCCCGCTTGGCCAACCGGACACCCAGCTCCGAGGCCGACTGCCGCTGGCTGGCCAGCTTGGGATCCAGGTGAAGGCCCAGGGCGTCGTGGGCGGCCACCTCGACCAGGCGGGCCTGGTCGGCATCCAGGCCGTGGCGCAGGATCTCCACCCCCACCGGGCCGACCGACGCCTCGACCTCGTTGATCCGATCCAGCACCGGGAACTCCCGGCCCGCGGCATCGTGGGGGCCGCGGTCCCGCTCCGACCGGGGGTCCCCTCCGATCGGTGGCGCCCGCCCCGCCCGGGCCGCCGGTTCGGCACCGGCCGCCCCGAGGGCCCGGGCCGAGAGGACATGGAGGAAGCAGCGGTCCCCGTGGCCCCGGCCCACGTAGAAGGGCCGGCCGGAACCGGGGTCGACCAGCAGGTAGACGTACCACCCCAACTTGGAGGCCACCCCGGGGGGGAAGGCCAGGCCGAACGGGCCGGGGCCGTCGGCCCCGGTCGTGGCCGCTCGGGACACCCCCGGGCCCCGGTCCCCCGGGCCCACCGGCCCCCGGCCCGGCCCCCTCGTGCCCCGGCTGATGCCGAGCCCCCCGTCCGGGTCCAGGGACGGATCGGCCGGCGACTCGGTGTCCTCTCGGGGCGGGGGCACACCCACCGAGGGGACGGGGGACGGGGGACGGCTGGAGCCCGGGGGGGACGGGATCCTGGCCACGCCGATCGAGGGGGGTCCGCCGGCCGCAGTGGCCTCCGAGTTCCCCTCAGAGGCCGCGGTGACGGTGTCCATCACGCCGGTCGCTCACTCCTGGACGAGTTCGATCAGGGTGCCGAACGCTCCCTTGGGATGCACGAAGGCCACCGTCGTCCCGCGGGACCCCGGCCGGGGCACCTGGTCGATGACCTCGCCGCCGTGGTCCTTGACCGACTGGAGGGCGGCGGCGCAGTCGTCCACCCGGTAGCCAACGTGATGGATCCCCTCGCCCTTCTTCTCGAGGTACCGGGCCACCGGGGAGTCGGGCCGGGTGGGGGTCAGCAGCTGGATGTAGCTGTCCCCCACCTTCAGGAGGGCCTCCTCCACCCCGTCGGAGTCGATGCGCTCCCGGTGGGCGACGGTGGCCCCGAAGGTGTCAGCGTAGTAGGCGACGGCCGACTCCAGATCCTGGACGGCGATGGCCACGTGGTCGATCTCGGTCAGCAGCGGGGCGGTCATGCCCCGTGCCTCCGGAACAGGGTGATCCGGTCCTCGCCCACCTGGTCCCGGAGCTCGGGATCGTCGATGCCCAGACCCTCCTCGGGGGCCAGGCACAGCACGCCGATCTTCCCCTCGTGCAGGTTGTGGTGGACCTGATAGGCGGCGTCCCCCACCTCTTCGAGCGGATAGACCGCCGACAGCGGGGGAAGGATCTTCCCCTCGCACACCAGCTGGTTGGCGTCCCAGGCCTCCCGGTAGTTGGCGAAGTGGGATCCCCTGATGGTCTTGAGCTTCATCCACAGGTGCCGGTTGTCGTACTCGATCATGTAGCCCGACGTGGCCGCGCAGGTCACGATGATCCCGCCCCGCTTGGCCGCGAACACCGACGCCCCCATGGTCTGTCGACCGGGGTGCTCGAACACGATGTCCACGTCCTCGCCGACCAGGCCCCGGATGTCCTTGCCCAGGCGCCGCCACTCGCTCTCGTCCTGGGTGTGCTCGTCCTTCCAGAACCGGTAGTTGGCCACCTTGCGATCGATCACCGCCTCCACCCCGAGGTCGTGGAGGAGGGCCACCTTCTGCGGGGACGAGACCACCCCCACCGGCGTCCCGCCGCCGTTCAGCACGTACTGCACGGCGTAGGCCCCGAGTCCGCCGGACGCCCCCCACACCAGCACCTTGTCGCCCTGTTGCATGTGGGCCCCGTTCTTGGAGACCAGCATCCGGTAGGAGGTGGAGTTGCACAGGGCGTTGGCCGCGGCCTCCTCCCAGCTCAGGTGGCGGGGCTTGGGCATGAGCTGATTGGCCTTGACCACGGCCAGGTCGGCCAGGCCGCCGAAGTTGGTCTCGAAGCCCCAGATGCGCTGGTTGTCGGCCAGGATGGAGTCGTCGTGGGCGCTCGGACTCTGGTCGTCGACGTAGTTGCAGTGGACGGTGACCCGGTCCCCGGCCTTCCAGTTCCGCACCGCCGACCCGGTGCGCAGGACCACGCCGGAGGCGTCGGATCCCACCACGTGGTAGTCCAGCGCGTGGCGCTTGCCCCACGCGCTCTCCTTGCCCAGCCGGTCGAGGAAGCCGAAGGTGGGGAGGGGCTCGAAGATCGAGGTCCACACGGTGTTGAAGTTGATGGCGCTGGCCATCACCGCGATGTACGCCTCGTCGGGGGCCAGTTCGGGCACGGCCACGTCGCTGACGTGCAGCGACTTCCGCGGATCCTTGTCCTCGGTCTCCAGCCCGTCGAACATGCCCACCTCGTCGCGGAGGACGAAGGCGCCGCGGTAGTGGTCCGGAAGCGGTATGGACTCCAGCGCCTCGCCCGCGGCGCCGGCCTGGATGGCTGAGAGGAACTCCTGCATGAAAGGTGAGGATAGCCCGCTCGCCTCCCCGGATTCCGACCCGGCCGGGCCCGACGGGGGCGGGGTGGGTCGGGAGCGGCTCCCGGGTCGGGTGGTCGTCCCGCCGGGCGAGGCCGTATCATGGTGCCGTCGTCGTGGCGGCCCATGGGGGGATCGCCGCCTGATCTGGCCACCAGGCCGCGGAG
Organism: Acidimicrobiales bacterium; assembly: GCA_036511875.1. GTDB lineage: Bacteria > Actinomycetota > Acidimicrobiia > Acidimicrobiales > RAAP-2 > Bog-756. Next base: position 1,517 of record DATCBL010000329.1, on the reverse strand, counting down.
GTCGTCATGTCCGGAACCGTCATCGTCGCAGGGGCCAGGACCCCCATCGGCAAGCTCTCCGGGGCCCTCGCCGGGTTCGCGGCCACCGAGCTCGGTGGCTTCGCCATCGCCGGCGCCCTCGAGCGGGCCGGGATCGCCCCCGAGCAGGTCGGCTACGTGTTCATGGGCCAGGTGATCCTGGCCGGGACCGGGCAGATCACCGCCCGCCAGGCCGCGGCCAAGGCCGGCATCCCGATGACCGTCCCCTCCACCACCGTCAACAAGGTCTGCCTGTCCGGGCTCAACGCCATCTTCCTGGCCGACCTGCTCATCAACGCCGGTGAGGCCGACATCGTGGTGGCCGGGGGCATGGAGTCGATGACCCAGGCCCCCTACCTGCTCCCCGGGGCCCGCGCCGGCTACCGGATCGGGGACCAGAGCGTCGTGGACTCGATGATGTACGACGGACTGTTCTGCGCCTTCGACGAGTGCGCCATGGGGCTGGCCACCGAGCGCTACAACGGGGCCGACGGGGTGTCCCGGGAGCGCCAGGACGCCTTCAGCGCCCTGTCCCACGAGCGGGCCGCCGCCGCCATCAAGGACGGCAAGTTCGCCGAAGAGATCATCCCGGTCAGCGTGCCCCAGCGCAAGGGCGACCCGCTGGTGGTGGACACCGACGAGGGCGTCCGACCCGAGACCACGGCCGAGTCGCTGGGCAAGCTGCGCCCCGCCTTTGACAAGAGCGGCACCATCACCGCCGGGAACGCCTCCCAGATCTCCGACGGCGCCGCCGCGGTGATCGTGATGTCCAAGGCCAAGGCCGAAGAGCTCGGTCTCCATCCGCTCGGCGAGCTGGTCAGCTATGGCCAGGTGGCCGGGCCGAGCCCGTCGCTGCTCCACCAGCCCTCCCACGCCACCTCGGTGGCCCTGGACAAAGCCGGCCTCAAGGTCAGCGATATCGACCTCTTCGAGATCAACGAGGCCTTCGCCGCGGTGGGGTGCGCCTCGGCCGCCGACCTCGGGATCAGCGACGACGTGGTCAACGTCAACGGCGGGGCCATCGCCCTCGGACACCCGGTCGGCATGTCGGGTACCCGGCTGGCCCTCACCTCGCTCCTGGAGCTCAAGCGGCGGGGCGGCGGCACCGCCGCCGTGAGCCTGTGCGGCGGCGGCGGGCAGGGCGACGCCGCGGTGGTGCGCACCCTCTGATCGGCAGACCCGCTCCGGGCCGGGAGGATCTCGGTAGACGGTCCGGTGCGGCGGCCCGGAGGATCCGCCGTCAGTAGGGCGGCTTGAACACCCCGGCCAGGTCGGCACAGCCGTGGGCCACGTCCTCCCAGGCGCCCACCTCCAGGGTGAGCACGGCCAGGGCGCAGGTGGGAAAGCCGCGGGCCGCGAGGACGGCGCGGTCAGCGGTGGGGTCGTCGGGGTCGGCGGGCACCGGGAGCAGCAGCCAGGCCACCTCGACCACCGTCGGGTTGTGGCCGACGAACAGGGCGCTCCGCACCCCCTCGTCGATCTCCCGGACGTAGCGGACG
>DATCBL010000328.1:0-3601 GCA_036511875.1 Acidimicrobiales bacterium | reverse complement strand
ACGCCGGCCACCCGCTGTATCTGTTCGACCCGCCGTCCAACCCGTTCACGCCGTTCGGCGAGGGGTTCTTCGAGACGGTGGCCCCCTCACCGCCGTGGCACGGGCTCTGGACCCTGGTGGCCTCGAGGTCCGGGCTCCCGGCGCCGGGCGTCGCCTCCATCGGCAGCGAGACCCTGCCGGACGGGAAGGCCGCGCTGGCCGCCGAGGAGTACCCGAACACCGGCCCCGGAGGCTCGGCGATCACCGTCTACGCCCTCAGTAGGGACGGGCACGGAGAAGGGGGCTGGGACAGTCGGGACTGGGACGGCGGCGGGAACGGGGACGGCGGCAGCTGCACCGGGATGTGCACCGTCACCTGGATCCCCGTGCTCACCACCGGGAAGCCCGTCTTCACCGGGGTCCTGGACTCCGACGACCTCGGGGTGATCCGCCTGCCCGACGGAGCCGACCAGGTGACCTACCACGGCAAGCCGCTTTACCTGTACTCGGGCGAGCAGGCCATCTTCCCGGCGGCCGGCGGACCGCCCGAGACCACCGGGACGGTGGGCAACGGGAACGGCCTCCACGGACCCGACGGAGGCACGTTCTCCATCATCGATCCCGACTGAGGTCAGCCTCCGCCCGGGGGGCCGCGACCACCCCGACGGGGGGACCGCGACCCCGGCGGTCGGGCGGCGAGGGGCAACACAGGCACAGGCGTCGGGTCCACCCGGCGCCTGTGTCGCGTGGGCCGGGCCCCGGTCGGGACCTCACCCCTCGGCGTCGAGGGCGCGGAACCGGACGCCGGTGAGCTCCTCGGACACCGCCCAGAGGCGGCGGGCGGCGGCGGGGTCCCCGACGCCGCCCGGACGAACGTCACCGCCTTGGGAGGGCCCCGGGTGCCGAAGAGGCCGTCGGGTCCGAAGTACTGGCCGCCGCGGACGCCCGGCGCGGTGGCGGCGAACAGGCTCGGGAGCGCCCCGTCCTCCGCCGACTGGGCGAAGACCGAATTCCCGAGGGCGTTCAACCGCTCCATCAACCCCGAGCCGCTCATCTCCGGTCCGACCGACTGGAGGTTGGTGGCGGCGTAGCCCGGATGGGCGGCCACGCTCACCAGATCGGTGCCGTGCCGGATGGCCCGACGGTCGAGCTCCAGGGTGAACAGCTGGTTGGCCAGCTTGGCCTGGCCGTAGGCCTTCCACTTGCCGTACCGTCGGGTGCCCTGGAGGTCGTCGAATCGGAGCCGGCCCATGAGGGCCGCCTGGCTGGACACCGTGACCACCCGGGCCCCGGGACGGTCCGCCAGCGAGTCGAACAGCAGACCGGTGAGGGCGAAGTGGCCGAGGTGGTTGGTGCCGAACTGCATCTCGAAGGCGTCGGCCGTCTCCCGACGGGGGATGGCCATGACTCCGGCATTGTTGAGCAGGATGTCGAGGCCGTCGTGCCCGGCCCGGTAGGCGTCGGCGAACTCGCCCACCGAGGCCAGGTCGGCCAGGTCCAGCCGGGCCAGGGCCACGTCGGCATCCGGCGCGGCGCCGCGGATCCGGTCGAGGGCGTCGGCGCCCTTGGCCTGGTCCCGACAGGCCAGCACCACCGAGGCCCCGGCGCGGGAGAGGGCCGAGGCCGACTCGAAGCCCAGGCCGCTGTTGGCCCCGGTCACCACGGCGGTGCGGCCGGACTGATCGGGGATGTCGGCGACGGTCCACGGTGCCATCGACTGTCACCTTAGGTGTTGCCGGTGGGATCGGGGTCGGGACCGCCCGGGTGGCTTGATCTACCGTGGGGCCATGGCCTACGACCCGTCCGAGCACCGTTACGACCGCATGCCCCAGCGCCGGTGCGGGCGGAGCGGGATCACCCTGCCCGTGGTGTCCCTCGGGGTGTGGCAGAACTTCGGCGACGCCCGGCCCGACGACGAGATCGAGGCCATGCTGACCCGGGCCTTCGACCTCGGGATCACCCACTTCGACCTGGCCAACAACTACGGGCCGCCCTACGGGTCGGCCGAGACCAACGTGGGCAAGGTCCTGCGGGGCGCCCTGGCCCCCTACCGGGACGAGCTGATCCTGTCGACCAAGGCCGGCTACGACATGTGGCCCGGACCCTACGGCGACGGGGGCTCCCGCAAGTACATGCTGGCCAGCCTGGACGCCAGCCTCAAGCGCATGGGCGTCGAGTACGTGGACATCTTCTACAGCCACCGGTTCGACCCCGAGACCCCGCTGGAGGAGACCATGGGGGCCCTCGACACCGCGGTGCGCCAGGGCAAGGCGCTCTACGTGGGGATCTCGTCCTACCCGCCGGACCAGACGGCCGAGGCCGCCGACATCCTGGGCCGGTTGGGCACGCCCCTGCTCATCCACCAGCCCCCGTACTCCATGTTCAACCGCTGGATCGAGCACGGCCTCCTCGACACCTTCGGCCGGCTCGACGTGGGCTGCATCGTCTTCTCCCCCCTGGCCCAGGGGCTTCTGACCGACCGGTACCTCGACGGCATCCCCGAGGGCTCGAGGGCCAGCCAGTCGGACACCACCCTGGACCCGGGCTACCTCAGCGAGGAGACCCTGGACCGGGTGCGGGCCCTCGACCGGGTGGCCCGGGGCCGGGGCCAGTCCCTGGCCCAGATGGCCCTGGCCTGGACGGTCCGGGACCCCCGGGTCACGTCCACCCTGGTCGGGGCCAGCAGCCTCGAGCAGTTGGAGCAGAACGTGGCCACCATCGACTCCCTGGCCTTCACCGAGGCCGAGCTCGAGGAGATCGACGCCATCCTGCCCTAGCGGTCACGTCACCGAGCGCCCCCGGGCCCGCACCATCCGGTAGCGCCAGAGCGGGAACAGGCGGGTCCGGAGCCAGTACCACCCGCCGCTGCGGGGCAGCTGGGTGACCACCTTGCCCGACGGGGCACTGAAGTAGTTGGTGCATCCGGCCAGCCACACCGTGCCCTGCATGGCCGCCTGGAGGCGCCGGTTGTACCGGGCCATGACCCGGCGGCGGACGTCGACGGCGGCGATCCCCAACCGGTGCATGGTGGCCAGGGCGGCCATGACGTAGTGGCTCTGGGCCTCGTGGAAGAAGAGGATGGAGTTCACCCCGTTGGTGTTGGGGCCGTAGAGCAGGAAGAGGTTGGGGAAGCCGGACACCGACAGGCCGAGGTAGGCCTCGGCGCCGTCCCTCCACTGGTCGCCGAGGTGGCGCCCGCCGGTCCCGATCACGTCCACGGTGGTGAGGAACTCGCTGGCCCGGAACCCGGTCCCGTAGATGATGGTGTCGACGCGGTGGTGCTCGCCGTCGGCGGTGACCAGCCCGTGCTCGGTGATGGCGGTGATGGGCTCGGTGACCAGTCGGACGTTCTCCCGGGTCAGGGTCGGGTACCACTGCCGGGACATCAGCGGCCGCTTGCACCCCACCGGGTAGTCCGGGGTCAGGGCCTCACGGAGGGCCGGATCCTCCACCTTGCGGGCGAGGTAGGAGCGGGCCAGCTCGGTCTGTTGGACGGTCAGGTCGGAGTCGGCCCGGGCGTTGGCCCGCTGGTAGGTCAGCCAGATCTGCCACCGGAGGCGGCGTGCGGTCAGGGGGCGGCGGGCGAACCGTCGCTGCTCGCCGTCCGAGTAGGGCTGGTCCA
>DATCBL010000327.1:0-3657 GCA_036511875.1 Acidimicrobiales bacterium | reverse complement strand
AAGACGTAGAACGGTGCCGTCATGGTCAGGGTCACCAGGCTCAGCAGGTTGGTGTCGCCCGCCGTCCGGGAGAACTGGTCCTGGACGACCCCGCTCGAGGCCTGCACCCGGAGATCGTGGAAGAGCTGTCGGAACGTCGAGCTCTGGGCCCAGGCCACCAGCAGCCCGACGGCGATGACGGCCACGTACCAGCGGAAGGCCCGCCTGGCCCACGGAGCCATGGCCAGCTCGCCGGCGTGGGCGTCTCGGGCCGCGGAGACCGGGAGGCCGGGGACTCCTCCCGAAAGGCCGGGGAAGCCCGGGGGGCCGGACGCGTGCGCCGTCCACCGGGCTCCGTCCCACCATCGCCACGCCCGCTCGCCGGACGGATCGGGATACCAGCCCGGAGGGGGGCCGCCCTGGGGGGTGGGGTGCACGGGCGAAGGGTAGCGCCCCTCCCAGGCCCCTCGGCAAGAACCCCGTGGCCTCCCCGGCGGGCCCCGCCCGACCACGCCGGCCGGCCGGGCCGCGCTAGAGGGGCTCGCCCTCGCCCAGCTCGGTGGTCACCTCGGCGATGGCCTCGGTCTCGGCCTCGGCCGACAGGGGCTGGCCGCCCCCGCTGTCCCGCCACAGCTCGGGGACCCGCCAGAGGAGGACCCCCACCCCGACCACACAGGCCAGCCCCCCCGACCACACCGCGAACTGGGGGCCGCCGATGGCCGCGGCCACACCGGTCTCGGCGTCGCCCAGTCGCGGGCCGCCGGCCACCACGGCGAAGAACGTCCCCGACAGCCGGCCCTGGAGGTGCTCGGGGACCGCCCGCTGCTGGACCGCCTGGCGGAAGACGGCCGAGACCACGTCGGCCGCGCCGGCCAGGGCCAGCAGGGTCAGGCCGATCCAGAGCACCGGGACCACCCCGAACAGGGCGATGGTCACCCCCCACACCGTCACGCAGGCGGCGATGGCCCGTCCCTGGTGTCGCACCCGGCCGCACCAGCCGGTGAACAGCGACCCGACGAGCGAGCCGGCGCCCGGGGCGGCGTAGAGGAGGCCGACCACGCCGGCACCCCCCCCGAACAGGCCGGAGCCCAACGCCGGGAAGACGGCCCGGGGCATCCCGAAGATCATGGCGTTGAGGTCGATCCAGTAGGTGGCCGAGAGCAGCTTCTGGCCCCGGAGGTGGCGGAAGCCCTCGGTCATGGACCGGAGTCCGAGGGGCGTGCCCCCGCCGGAGGGCACGAGGGCCGGGAGCAGGAGGGCGGCCACCAAGGCCACGGCGTAGGTGGCCACGTCGAGGCCGAAGACCGCGCTCAGCCCGATGGTGGCGATGAGCACCCCGGCCAACGCCGGGCCGGCCACCAGGGCCAGCTGCTGGATGCTGGCCTGCAGGGCGATGGCCGCGGTCACGTCCTGCTCCTCCACCAGCATGGGCAGCGCCGCCCGTCGGGCCGGCCAGTCCACCCCCTGGAGCCCGGCTCCGGCCGCGGTGCAGACGAACAGGGGCCACACCGCCGGGTGGGACTGCGAGGCATTGGCCACCAGCCCCCCGACCGCGGCGGCCATGGCCACCTGGGTCAGCACCAGCACCCGCCGGCGGTCCATGGCATCGGCCAGCGTGCCCCCCCACAAGGCGCCGGCCAGCAGGGGCACCAGCTGGGCCAGGCCGATCGAGCCGACCACCAGCGTCGACCGGGTGAGGGCGTAGGCCTGGAACGACACCGCCACGAGGGTCAACTGGGACCCGAGGCCGGAGACCACCTGACCGGCCCACAGCCGCCGGAAGTGCCGGTACCTCCGCAAGGGGGTGATGTCGACGACGAACCGGGCCACCCGCCAACGGTAACGGCCTCGGTCGGCACCAACCGGCCCGGATGGCGGCGCGAACGGCCAGCTTCACCGGGACAGCGGGGCGTGAATGACGGAAATTCCGCTGCGATGGGACCAAAAGCCGTCGCTCGGGGTGGTCGGCCCGCTACACTTGTGATCGTGAGGGACATGGGCAATCCGTCGGAGCAAGGGCAAAAGCAGGAAGACGACCAGAAGCTGGTCGATTCGGGCCCTCCGTCCATGGCCGTGTCCATCGCCGGCATTTCAACGGCGTGCAGCAAGGACGCCCTGGTATCCAGCGCCAAGGCAGTTCGGGAGGCACTCTCGACGGATTGAACAGACACTGACAAGGTCTGGGACCGTCGAGGAGTCGCTTCTTAGGGAGCGGCTCCTTTTTGTTTTGTCAGGGGTCGCCCGGATCCCGCTCCCGACCGTCCGGATCTCACCCGGGCCCGATGCCCCCGTCGCCCGGCCCGGCGGACCCACCGATGACGGCCTCCAGGGAGCGCCGAGCACCAGCGGACCGCCCTCGGCCCCAGCCGGCGGTGCCAGGGAGACCAACCGGGCCGGTCATCGGAGCCCCGTCAGGCCACCACCACGAGCCACACCGAAAGCACGAGCCACACCGAAAGAAGGAACTATGGACCAGCACCAAACGAGAGAAGAGAAGGGTGAGCTCAGCGCGGCCTCCGAGCGCGTCGGTCCCGAGTGGGCCGAGCGGGCCACCGCATCCCGGCAGCGGGAGTGGTCGTCGGACCGGGTCGTCGACCCGGGCGACACCCACGACAAGGGTGAACCATCCCTCTGTGTCGGCGAGGCGGCCTGATCGGCGCGGGCGGCGTCCCGGTTCAGATGCCCTCGCCCAACCCACCCGAACCGTCGGAGCCAATGGGCTCCTGTCGCTCGAACTGGATGCGGTAGAGCTCGGCGTACTGCCCCCCCGAAGCGAGAAGCTCGTCGTGACGGCCGCGCTCGACGATGCGCCCGTGGTCGAGGACCAGGATGATGTCGGCCTCCCGCACCGTGGACAGACGGTGGGCGATGACCAGCGAGGTGCGGCCGCGGAGGGCGGTGGCCAGGGCCTGTTGCACGGCGGCCTCGGACTCCGAGTCGAGGTGGGCGGTGGCCTCGTCCAGCACCACCACCTCGGGCGCCTTGAGCAGGATGCGAGCGATGGCGATGCGCTGCTTCTCGCCTCCCGAGAGCCGGTAGCCCCGGTCGCCCACCACCGTGTCGAGGCCGTCGGGGAGGGAGGCGACCATGGTGGCGATCTGGGCGCCGGCCAGGGCGGCCTCCAGGTCGGCGTCGGTGGCGTCGGGCTTGGCGTAGAGCAGGTTCCCCCGGATGGTGTCGTGGAACAGGTGGGCGTCCTGGGTGACCACGCCGATGGTGGCGGTCAACGAGGCCGAGGTGGCGTCCCGCACGTCGAGCCCGTTGATCCGGATGGCCCCCGAGCGGACGTCGTAGAGGCGGGGGAGCAGCTGGCTGACGGTGGTCTTGCCGGCACCCGACGGGCCCACCAGAGCCACCAGCTGGCCCGGTTCGGCGGTGAAGGTGACGTCGAACAGAACCTGTTGGGAGACGGTGGTGTCGAGCACGGCCACCGACTCCAGTGAGGCCAGGGACACCTCCTCGGCTGCCGGGTAGCGGAAATCCACGTGGTCGAACTCGATCCGGGCCGGGCCGGGCGGGACGGGTCGGGCGTCGGGCTTGTCCTGGATCATCGGCGGCAGGTCGAGGACCTCGAAGACCCGGTCGAAGGACACCAGGGCGGTCATCACGTCGATCTGCACGTTGGACAGGGCGGTGAGGGGACCGTAGAGGCGGGTCAGGTAGGCGGCTAGGGCCACC
>DATCBL010000326.1:0-2456 GCA_036511875.1 Acidimicrobiales bacterium | reverse complement strand
AACAGGCGGGCCAGGTACATGGCGGTGGCCTCCCCCTCGAGGTTGGGATTGGTGCAGAGGATCACCTCGGTGATGCCCTCGTCCTCCACCCGCACCAGCAGCTCCCGCACCCGGAGCTGGTCGGGCCCGATCCCCTCGATGGGATTGAGCGCGCCCTGGAGCACGTGGTACCGGCCCGAGAACTCGCCGGTCTTCTCCACCGACACGATGTCCCGGGGGTCCTCCACCACGCAGACCGACGTGGCATCACGCCGGTCGTCGAGGCAGATGGCGCAGAGCCCCCCCTCGGCCACGTTGAAGCACCGGGTGCACAGGGTGATGCGCTCCTTGACGGCGATGATGGCCTCGGCCAGTCGCAGGGCGTCTTCCGGGGCGACCTTGAGGAGGTGGAAGGTGATCCGCTGGGCCGACTTGGGCCCCACGCCGGGCAGCCGGCCGAGCTCGTCGATCAGCGACTGCAGGGGACCGGAGAAGATGGCCACCTAGACCACCTCCTCGGCTCCGGGGAAGGCCTCGAGCACCCGGGCCTCGGCCGAGTTGTCGACCTCGGCGACCTCCCCGAGCTCGGACTCGTCGAATGCCGCCAGGTCTTCGTGGTCGTCGGGTCCGTGGTGATCGGCCGGCCCCTCCGGCTGGTCGGGTGGGCCGGGTGCGTCGGGTGGGCCGGAGGCCCCGGGGGCCGCCGCAGTGGGGACGGAGGTTCGCTTCGTCCCGGAGTTCCCCGCCGACCGGCCGGGCGCGGCCCCGGGATCGTCCGGTGAGGACGCGTCCCGGCGCCGGGACGGAGCCTCGGCCCCGGGGTCGACCACCAGCTCGAGCAGGACCGGTCGGCCGAACTGCTCGGACAACGCCGCCTCGATCTCGCCCCGCACCTCCTCGCATCGGTTCCGATGGATCTCGTTGGGCAGGCCGAACACCGCTCGGTCGCCCTCCGCCCCCACGAACCGGCCGGCCTGGAACAGGGCCTTGGCCTTGGGCCGCAGGCGACCGATGACGTGATCGCCCCAGGCCTGGACCAACTGGTCGCGGGTGGGGAACGGACCAGCGGCGGCCGGGGTGCCTGAGGGCGCCGATGCCGCCCCGGGGGGAGGCGGGGCCGGAGCCGGAGCCGCCGGGGCCGGAGTCGGGGTCGGACCCGGGACGCCCTCCTCCGCCGCCGCGGTTCCGGACCCGGCGCCGGCCGGGCGTCGGAACGCCCCCAGCGCCTGGCGGTCGACCACGGACTCGGGGGTGGTGGGACCGTCTGGCGCCACGGGCCCCGGAGGATCCGACGCCAGCGGGGGCGCGGGCGGGGCGGCCGGGGGCGCGGGCGGCGCCGACGACCCGGGAGACGGGGGGGCCGAGGCCGCCGACCGGCCGGCCGACTCCAGGCGCTCGATGCGGACCAGCAGCGCCTGAGGCGACTCGTCGGCCTCGGGATGGGCCAACCGGACCAGGGCCACCTCGAGGTTGACCCGGGGGTCGGGGGCGTCGCGCATGGTCACCTGGGCCTCGCCGAGCACCTCCATGGCCCGGACCAGGGCGGCCAGCCCCACGCGCTCGGCCCGGGAGGTCATGGAGGCCCGCTCGCCCCCCGACACCGCCATCAGCTCGGGGGCCACCAAGGCCAGGAATCCCTGCCGCAGGTCGTCGACCAGGTCGCCGGCGAGCTGCTGGGGGCTGAATCCCGCCGACGTCAGATGGGCCACCGTCACCAGGGCCCGGCCGATGTCCCGCTCGGCCAGGGCCTCGACCACCTCGTCCAGCTCGGGCAGGTCGTCGTCGACCGAGTCCGAGGCCGCCACCTGGTCGAGGACCGAGAGCGCGTCGCGGGCCGACCCCCGGCCGCGTCGCACCGCCAGGGCCAGGGCCTCGTCGGGCACGTCCAGGTGGGCGTCCTGGCGCACCTGGTCCAGCAGGGCGCCGAGTGTCTCCGGCCCCAGCAGTCGGAACTCGAAGTGCTGCGTGCGGCTCCGGATGGTGGGCAGCACCTTCTGCGGATCGGTGGTGGCCAGCACGAAGACGACGTGGGCCGGGGGCTCCTCCAGGGTCTTGAGCAGCGCGTTGGAGGCCGCGGTGGACAGCATGTGGACCTCGTCCACGATGTAGACCTTCTGGCGGCCCGGGGTGCCCAGGGCGGCCCGGGAGACCAGGTCGCGCATGGCCTCGACCCCGTTGTTGGAGGCGGCATCGAGCTCGTGGACGTCGAGGGAGGTGCCCTTGGCGATCTCCACGCAGGAGGGGCACACGCCGCACGGCTCTCCGTCCCGCAGGTCCGTGCAGTTGAGGGCCTTGGCCAGAATTCGGGCAGTGGACGTCTTGCCGGTCCCGCGAGGTCCGCTGAAGAGATAGGCATGAGCCACCCGCTGGTCCCGGACCGCATTGCGGAGGGCCAGGACCACGTGGTCCTGGCCGCGCACCTCGTCGAACCGGGCTGGCCGGAAACGACGATAGAGCGACTGGTAGGGCGTCTCGTC